>CAYZXK010000208.1:0-3258 GCA_964482395.1 uncultured Planctomycetales bacterium
GGGTGGGGTTCCGCCCGCTACGGCAAGCACGGCAGCGTAGGATTGTCCGATAATTGCCGGCTCGAGGACGGTGCTGAGGATGGCAACGGGCACGACCAGCTTGAAGGATCGTTGGTCGCTGGACGTGGTCAGCCCGGAGTCGCTCACAGTGATCACAAACTCGGCCGTACAGGCTTTGCCGGTCACGGTGCCACTGATCCGGCCGGTGCGGCTGTCGAGGCGTAAGCCGGCAGGGAGCAGGCCCTCGGCGACTTCCCATCGGTAAGGCTGCGTCCCGCCGTCGGCTTTTAGGGTGGCAGTGTAGTATTCTCCGATGGCTCCGGGTTCGAGCTGGCTGGTGGAAATTGAAACGCCGACGGGCTGAACGATGAGCGTTGCGGTGGCGTGGGTTTGTTGCTGGGGGTCTCCGCTGTCGACGACGGTCAGTTCCAGCTCGGGCCGTCCGCTGCTTTCGACGACCGGGACTCCCGAGATCAGGCCGGTGGCGCGGTCGTAGTCCAGCCCGGCTGGCAAGTAGAGGACCGACACGTCGTAGGGTGGCACGCCGCCGGCGATTTCCGGACCATCTTCGTAGTACTCGCCAACCCGGGCCGGGAGGATCGAAAACTGAACCGTGAGTGGTTCGACTACGGTCAGCTCATAGGGTCGCTGCCCGCTGCGTCTTGGGATACCGGGGGCGATGGCCGCCACAGTAAACGAGTAGGTGCCGGATTGGGACGGTTGCCCTTGGATCAGGCCGGCGCGCTTGTCGAGCGCCAGACCCGGTGGCAGACTTCCCGCCGCGATGGTCCATGCGAGCGATTCCCGGTCCGCGGTCAGCTCTTGCTGGTAGGTTTGGCCCCGGATGGCGTTGGGCAGGTTCTCCGGCAAGATCGTCAGAGGGGGGCCTTCGCAGGAGAAAATGAGAGTCCAGGCCGCCAGAACCGGCCAACTTGCAAGACTGCCCACCAGTTTCACTGTCGCACCTCCGCCTGTACGGGGCTGGCGGCCGCGTCGGCGGGCTGGCCCCGCAGCCACCCTGGGGTCATTCATTCAACGGTGTGCCGTCCTGAAATTCCAGGTCTTGCAGAGGTTCGCCCCGCGGGTCCCGGACGGCGCAGGAAAAGCCCCAACCTCCACCAATCTGAACCACTTTCAAGAGCAAAGTGTTCCAGCCGGGCTGGAGAACGACGGGTAGCTTATCTTGCAGGGTTTCGTGGCCGCGAGCACCCTTGAACTCGTGAACTACCTGCCCGTTGAGCCACACCTTGACCGCGTCGTCGCTGCCGACCTCCAGTCGCGCGGCTCGCTCGGATTCTGACCGGACCGCGCAGCGGACGTAAACGCAGCGGTCGGTTCCGCTGTCCAGCTTGGTCAAATCGAAGACCCAGGGCCGGTCGGGGTTGGTGATGTTGAGCGGGTGCCATTCGACGCCGGGCTGGTTGGGCAATTCAGGCGGGAAAGGATGATCGAACACCTGGGACCATTCCATGCCTTCCTGGAAGAATGGGCCGGCTACGGACCAGGTGCGGATGCATCCGATCGACTTGTGGATGAAGTCCAGCACTTGTTGGCCGCGCGTTCTGGTGGTCTGGCTGGCGGTTTGGTTCATCACTCGCAGGACGGCGGCACGGGCCTGTTCCGGCTGGTAGGGTCCGATAAGCTGGGCGATGGAAATGACCGCCGCCTCGGCTTCTGCCCGCAACTCGTCTTCGGCCAGGAAGCCTTCGGCGGCTTGGAGAGCACTCAGGTGGCGCAGCTTGCTCAGGCCGCTGAGGGCCGCCTTGCGCTCCTCAACACGCTGGGCCAACGACATCGCGGTCAGATACATTTCGACGGCGGTCTGCGGCTCGCGATCGCTGGGCTGGCCCAACAGCCAAATAAAGCCTTGCAGAGCGAGGATGCGGTGAGTCGGGTTCTCGCTGGTGGAGGCCAGCTCGAGCAGGTCGCCAAGCACCGCAGTGTCCAGCCATTTCGATAGGGCGCGCACCGCCGCATCCACCACCTCGGGCGAGCCGGACTTGCAGGCGGCGCGCACCTTCTCCAGAGCGGCCGAGCCGCCAATACGGCCCAGGGCCCCGATAAGTGCCACCTGGGCGGCGGGTCGGTCTTCCGGCCAGGCTGCCAGGACGGGCTCTGCCTGCTGGTCCGGGTTGTCGATTCGAGCACAGACCGCCGCCACGGCCTCCTGCGCCGCAAGTCGGACCTCTTCCGGCTCAGCGTCCATCAGCAGGGTGACCAGGGCGGCGGCCTCCCCGGGCGAGGCCAGCTCGCCCAAGGCGTCGAAAGCGGCAATTCGGACCGCCTCGTCCGGGTGAGTAGCCTCTTTCAGCAGGAGCGGGACGGCGGACTTACATCGGCGGGCGCTGAGGGTGCGGATCAGCTCGGCCCGGATCGGCGGCTCGGCTTGGCTCAGGGCTGCCAGAACCGCAGGTTCGATTCCATCAGCGGTCAGACGCGCCAGTGCATGCCGGGCGGCATCCCGCTCCTCGGGCTCGCTTTCTGCTGCCTGGCCAGCCAGGAGCAACACATCGTCGGCATTTCCGAGGTGCTCCAAAGCCCGCAGCGCGGCCAGCCGCACGGCCTGCTCCGGGTCGCGAATCGCTTGGATCACCACGGGCTTCACCTGGCGGTCGCCGCGGGCCGCCAAGGCGTGCAGGACCACGACCTTCACACCGGCTGGCAAGTGTGGCAGCTCGTCGACCAATGTGCGGGTGATGCTTTCGCCGGGGATTTCAGCCAGCAGGCTGGCGGCCGCCAGTTGAAGGGTCGGGTTGGTCTGACGGTGCATGGCGTCCAGGAGCATGGGGGCGGCCAGTCCCGGAGCGGTCGCGACCAGCCCGCGCCAGGCGGCCACTTGCCCGGCCGGCGTCGGCTCGGCCTGGCACAGGCTGAGAAAGATTTCGGCCGCGCGGTGCGATTCTCCGGCCCGATCCAGTCGCTCAGCGATCCTGAGCAAGGCGGCCTGGGCCCATTCCCGGCGGGTCGCTTGCCGATGGTGGGCGAGCTTGGTCAGGGTCTCGATCGCGGGCCGCCCGCCGATCTGTCCCAGGGCCGAGATGGCCGCAGCGGCGACGTTTTGGTTTGCACTGTCGGCGGACTTGATCAGTCGAGGCAGCGAGTCTTGATCCGTCCGGGCAGCCAGGGCATTGATGAGGGCCACTTGCCGCTCGGGTTTGCCGCCCCGGGCGAACTCGGCCCGGAGGGCGGCGAGTGCTTCTGCGGACGGGTTGTTCTGAAGCACCCGGCGGGCCAGGTCTCGGATCTCCTCATCCCGAT
>CAYZXK010000209.1:0-9738 GCA_964482395.1 uncultured Planctomycetales bacterium
GGACACGCGGTCCGACGACGTTCTGCGTGAAGACCGGCAATCTCGACCGACCGAGGGACGGGGGCGGGAGGTCGGCGAGGAGCAGCGCGGCCGGGGTCGGCGGTTGGGGAACCCGCGCCCCGCGGAACTTCAGTCGGACCAAACAGAGCCCAGAGAGGACCCGCCGGTGCCCGCGCAAACGGTCCCCGCTACGCAGGCCGCCGCTCAGACCCGGGTCATTGCGTACTACTTCCACCGAACGCTGCGTTGTCCGGCCTGCTTGTCGATCGAGAAGCAATCGCAGGAAGCGATCGAGCTGTTCTACAACGCCGAGTTGGCGGGCGGCACGTTGGAGTGGCAGGCCGTCGACATCGAAGAGCCGGGCAACGAGCACTTTGAAAAGGATTTTGACCTGGAGCGTCAATCGCTGGTGCTGGTCGAGGTGGAGGGTGAGCAAGTTCGGCGGTATCGCAAGCTGGAAGGCGTTTGGGAGCTAGTCGAGGACCCGTATGGGTTTCAGGAGTATGTCGTAAATGAGGTCGGTCGGTTCCTCGGCGGCCAGTGACGTTGGACCCGGAGGTCCGGCGCCGCTGGCGCGTGCGGAGAATGGCCTTGTGCGAGTGCTCGAAGCACGATCCGACCATGCCCTTGGCCATGCTGGCCGCCGGCGGACTGCTGGCGATCTGGATGCTGTTTCGCGGAGGTTTGAAGATGAAAGCAAGCAATGTCCTGATTCCGATCGCCGTCGTGGTGATCGTCGGCGCGGTCGCCTGGTTCCGCTCGGCGCGTCAGGCGCCCACTTCGGAGCTGACCGCGCCAGCATCGACACCGGTGGCGAACCCGGCGCCCACCCCGACGACGTTCCCGGTCAAAGAAGGCGAGCTGTGTCCCGAGCCGGCGCCGACGGGCAGCCCCGGCTCGGTGCCGGTTAGCGACCCCACTTCCCCGGTCGCCAATCCGGCCGCGCCCAGGAAGCTGCCGCGGGTGGTGGATTTGGGGGCGGACAAGTGCATCCCATGCAAGAAGCTGGCCCCGATTCTCGCAGAGCTGAAAAAGGAATACGAGGGCCGCGTGATCGTCGAGGTCATCGACGTGTGGAAGAACCCCAAGGCCGGCGAGCCTTACAAGATCCGGATGATTCCGACCCAAATCTTCTTCGACGCCGACGGAAAGGAAGTTTGGCGGCATGAGGGTTTCCTGCCTAAAGAGGAGTTCATCGCCAAGTTCAAGGAGCTGGGGGTGAAGTAGATGCTTGATGCTTTCGCCGAGAACCTTGCCCAGATCATCAGGACGAACTTCTGGCTGGCACCCCTGGCGGCCCTGGTCGGCGGCCTGCTAACGGCCGCCAATCCGTGCGTCCTAGCTGCCGCGCCGCTGATGGTCGGATATGTCGCCGGTCAAGAGAACAAGAGCCTGGCCCGATCGTTCATGCTTTCGCTTACCTTCGCCATCGGCCTGACGATCATGTTCGGCCTGATCTGGTTCGGCGTGTGGTCGGCCAGTTCGCTGGTGCCGTCCACCTGGTGGAAGTACGTGGCGGCGCTGGTCTGCCTCTTGATGGGCCTGCACCTGCTCGGAGTAATGCGTTTCAGCATCCCGATGCCGGCCGGCCTGGTCGGGTCCACCTCCCGCGGCATGCAGGCCAAGGGTTTTGTGGGAGCCCTTCTGCTGGGACTGCTGTTTGGTCTGATTTCCCTGCCGTGTGCCGGGCCGGTGCTGGGAGCGCTGATCGTGGTCACGCCGCTGTACGGCGTCGTGTTCGGCATCCTGCTGCTGGTGGCATACAGCCTGGGCCATTGCGGCCTGGTCCTGGTCGGCGGAACCTCGATCGGCCTGGTCCAGAAGCTGGCCGACTCCAAAGGCTGGACCCGCGGGACGGACATCCTGCGCCGCGTGGCCGGCGTGCTGATACTCGCCGTGGGAGTGTGGGTATTGCTGTATGCCTGACGACCCCAGTCGCGTCGCGCACGTGGCACTGGCCGCCAGGCGCAGGTCGCGGAGCATGGCTTGAACAGGGTGCGAATCCTGTTTCTGTGCACCGGCAACTCCTGCCGCAGTCAGATGGCCGAGGGCTGGGCGCGCCACCTGCGCGGCGACGTGATCGAGGCGTACTCGGCCGGGATCGAGCCGCACAGACTGGACCCGCGGGCGGTACGGGTCATGGCTGAGGCGGGCGTGGACATCTCCGGCCAACGCTCCAAGCACGTCAATGAGCTGAGGGACGTCTCGTTCGACTATGTGGTGACCGTGTGCGACCACGCCCACGAAAGCTGTCCACTGTTTCCTGGCCCGACCAGAGTTGTGCACGTCGGCTTCGACGATCCGCCGCGATTGGCCCGTCAAGCCCAGTCGGAGGAGGAGGCCCTGGGGCACTACCGGCGTGTCCGGGACGAGATTCGCGCGTTCGTTGAGCGCCTGCCGGGAGTGTTGGGCCCAAGCGAGCCACAGGCTGGGAGCAGGCCAATGCAGGCCGAATGTCCCACCCGATTATCGTTCCTGGATCGTTTTCTTACGCTCTGGATTTTCCTGGCCATGGCCGCCGGCGTGCTGGGCGGCTGGCTGTGGCCCGGCGTCGAGCGTTTCCTCAACGTCTTTCAGGTCGGCACCACGAACATCCCCATCGCCATCGGTCTGATCCTGATGATGTATCCGCCGCTGGCGAAGGTGAAGTACGAAGAACTCGGCGACGTCTTCCGCAACGTGAAGGTGCTTGGGCTTTCACTCGTCCAAAACTGGGTGATCGGCCCGGTCCTGATGTTCCTTCTGGCGATCCTGTTTCTGCGGGATCAGCCGGCCTACATGGTCGGCCTGATCATGATTGGGCTGGCCCGCTGCATCGCCATGGTGATCGTCTGGAACGAGCTGGCCAAAGGCGACAGCGAGTACGCGGCGGGCCTGGTCGCGTTCAACTCGATCTTCCAGGTGCTGTTCTACTCCGTGTACGCCTGGTTCTTCATCACTGTGCTGCCGCCGCTGGTGGGACTGACCGGGGCGGAAGTGCACGTGACCATCGGCCAGATCGCCGAGAGCGTGTTCATCTACCTGGGCATCCCGTTTCTGGCCGGGATGATCACCCGCTTTGTCTTGCTGCGGCTGAAGGACCGCGCCTGGTATGAGCGGAAGTTCATCCCGCGGATCTCGCCGATCACGCTGATCGCGCTGCTGTTCACGATCGTGGTCATGTTCTCGCTGAAGGGCGAGAAGATCATCCAGCTTCCGCTGGACGTGGTCCGCATCGCGATCCCGCTGTGCATCTACTTCGTGCTGATGTTCCTGGTCTCATTCTGGATGGGCAAGAAGATCGGGGCGGACTATTCGAAGACAACGACCATCGCGTTCACCGCCGCGAGCAACAACTTCGAGCTGGCGATCGCGGTCGCGGTGGCGGTTTTCGGGATCGGACACGGGGCGGCCTTCGCGGCGGTGATCGGTCCGCTGGTCGAGGTGCCGGTGCTCATCAGCCTGGTGAACGTTGCGCTGTACTTTCAGAGGCGGTACTTTGCGGCACCAACAGGTGTGCCAGAGGAGGTACACGCATGAATCGCGGGCGAAGTGCCACGATTCCCAGCATACTGGCGCTCAACTTGCTCGTGCTTTCAGCATTGGCTGGGGCGGAGAACCAGCCGGCCAGCAGTCCGGCTCCCGCCAGCCGCGCGACTGCGGTCGCGCCGCCGCGGGGCGTCTGCCCGCCGTTCTTTCTCCGTGACGAGGCGGGCCGCGTCATAAACCCGGTAACGGGCGAGAATGCGGATCGGCCCTATTCGCCCAAGCAAACCTGCGGCGCGAGCGGCTGTCATAACTACGGCCTGATCACCCAGGGCTTCCATTTCCAGCAGGGGGCTGGCGAGCGACCGACCGCCGACCAGGCGGCCCGCTGTCAGTGGGCCAGTACGCCGGGGCTGTATGGCGGCACCTGGTGCTCGCCGGGGCCCTTGTACCGCTCGCTGGCACCCAAGCAGAACGCATCCGGCCGCACCATCGACATGACTTCCTTCGGGCTGATCACGGCCGGCTGCGCGAAATGCCATCCGGGGGGCGGACCGCTGGAGTACGACCGGGACGGGTATCGCTATGACGAGCGTATGCGCGACCCGGCTGCGGGGCTGACCCCGGGCGGCGACAACAACTTCGACGGGGACTACTACAAGGCCCGCTGGTCGGAGACCGGCGTCCTGGAGGCGGATTGCCTGCTGTGCCACCTGCCCGAGTACAACTTCGCGGCACGGGCCAAGCAGCTCGACGCGCTGAACTTCCGCTGGGCACCGACCGCGGGCGCGGGACTGGCGCAGGTGACCGGTGCGGTGGCGAAGAACGAGGTGGTGACCGTTGCGTATGACGCGGGCAAGTTCAACCCCGACGGCACGATTTCACCGAACATGGTGGTTTCACCGCGGAACGAGACTTGCTTGAGCTGCCACGCGCAGCCGAGCTGGAAGAAGCGCGGCGCGAACTTCCGAGCCCGGACCGACGTGCATTTGCGGGCCGGCCTGCGCTGCGTGGATTGTCACCCGGCCGGCTCGCGCGCGATCGACCCGCGCGTCCGAGGTCGTGAAGTGCATCAATTCGGCAAAGGCGACGACCCCGGCGGCCAGGTCCGCAACGATCTGGACAACACGGTCCGCGACTGCGCCGATTGCCATACGAGCGGGTATCTGGGGGCCCCGATCGCCGAGCACCGCGGCCTGCCGCCGCTGCATCTGGAGCGCATCGCATGCCAGACCTGCCATATTCCCGAGCGGGTGGTCATGCCCATCCAGGTTCAGGCCAGCGACGTGTTCAACCCCGCACCCAGGATTCCGCCGGGCGGCAAACAGCTCTGGACCTTCTACGGGGTGGACGGGAATTACCGCAATCACTACGGCTACCTGGAAATGATGGGCTACGACGACAAGCCCACCGAGCCATTCCGTCCCGTCCTCGCCTTGTACAAAGGCAAGATCTACCCGGTCAACCGGGTCCACACCGCCTGGCCCGCCATCGAGGAGGCAGGCAAACCGGGGCTCGCCCAGCCGCTGATGAGCGACATCCGCAAGATGTGGTTGGCGCACCAGGGCGATCCGACCAAGTATCCGCGGTTGGCCGAGATCACCGACGACAATCGCGACGGTGTGATCGAGGTCAACCGTCCTGAGGAGATCGACGCGCTCATCACCTCCGTAACGGAAATGCTTCAGGAGACTCAGTGGCCCATGGACGGCAAGCGTGTGGTGTGGGTCATGAATCAGCGTATCTACAGCTCGGGAACCCAGTATCGCGAAATCCCCAAGCACGAGTGGGAAGCCTCGCCCTACGGCAACGTCCACAAATACAGCCACGACGTATACCCGGCCAACGCAGCGCTGGGCGTGAACGGGTGTGATGATTGCCATTCCTCGGCATCCCGGTTCTTCGACCAACCGGTGCTGGCGGGGCCGTTTGGGGCGGACGACGGACAGCCGCGTTGGAGGCCAAACCACGAGGTCATGGGGATCGGGTCGGTTTGGGTGCGCGCGGGGGCCTTCCGCGAGCGAACCGTCAAGACGCTCCTGTACGTGCTCTTGGCGACCCTGGTCGTGACTTGGCTGGCGGCGGCGCTGCGCGGCGCAGCCGTGCGTAGCGGGGCGTTGACGCCCGGGGCGGCCCGGTTGGCCGCGGGCATGGCACTCGCGGCCTGCGTCGTCGGGGGAATTCTGGCGGCGCGTACGCCCGCCTTGCTGAGCTACATGTTGGCGAGCCGTTTCACGCTCGATGCCAAGCACTTCTGGGTCGCGGCCGCGATTCTGTTGGGGGCCATCGTCACAGGGCTGCGACCGCGTCGCGGTCCCTCGCGCGTGCGGCCCCTACTCGCGTGGCTGCTGTGGATCACAGTCGTGCTAACGGGCCTGTGTGGCGGGCTGATGCTCTTGCAACTGAAGGCCGTGCCGGCGCTGACACGGCTGGCGTACACCGCATTCGATGCCGGGCTGACGTTGGTGCTCGCGCTGACCATCGTGCTACAGTTCATGCGTTTGGTGGGGCCGACGCCGAGCGCAGTCCCGGGCCGGCTCGGAGATGAAAGTGCGTAAGGTCCCATCCGCCGCCGGTCGGTTCGTTCTCGGCTGGGGCGCTGTATTTGCATTCGTCGCCGGCGGCGGCGCGTCCGTCTGCCCGTGCTGCGGATCGCAGGCTTGCCCGGTCGGTTTCGCTGCGGCTGGGATTGTGGGCTTCCTGGTGACGGCTCTCTTGTATGTACCCCGGTGGGTGGCGGGCCGATTGGGCCGGCACAGTGCACCAAGCACACCTGAGAGCACGCCGCAACCCGACGCCGGGAGCCCTGCGGGGCCAAGTGTCGCCGCTCAAGACCACAAGCATGACACCGCGCACGCGCCAGGTGCTGATTGCCGCGGGGCTGCTGATTCTGGCTGGACGAGTCGGGCATGCGGAGCCGCCCGGGGATGACCCCACGCCCCCGCGGATCGCCCAACTCGAAGAGCGCCTGAGAATGCAGCAGGAGCGCATCGCCGCGCTCGAAGACGCCTTGCGGGAAGGTCGGGGACAAGATGTTGCGGCGGCCCGCGCCGAAGCTCTGCGGGCACAGGTGCGTGAGGTCCTGGCCGAGCACGAGTTCCGGGAGGCGCTTGGTCCGCCAACGGCGACTGCCGGCTACGACCGCGGGTTCGTCATTCGCAGCACCGACGAGAAGTTCCTGTTGCGCATCAATGGGCGCATCCAGGCCCGCTGGACCTACTATCAGACCCGCCGCGAAAACCGATACCTGTCGCCCGGTCTTCGCCGGCACGATCGCGCCGGCCTTGATATGCAGCGGATTCGCTTGACCTTCTCCGGCCACGCCTACAGCCGCGATATCACGTACCGCATTGACCTGCGCATGGACGCTCCAGGCGGATACGACGCCGGGATTCAGACCGCCTGGGTGAACTACCGCGTGGCCGACGAGTTCCAGGTCAAGTTGGGCGTCTTCAAGATGCCGAGCGTGCGGGCCCAAATGATCGAGGACGGCAATCTCCAGTTCGTGGACCGCGCGGTGCAGGACGCCGTCTTCCAGTTCGACCGCGGCCTCGGCGTGCGATTCTGGGGCGCCCTGTTCAAGAAGCGCGTCGATTACTGCCTTGATGTCGTCAACTCGTTCAACAGTTTCGCCGCCGCGACCATCACGGCCGATCCGTCCGAAATGGACAACCACCCCGGCATCGTCTTCCACACGCTCTGGCACGCACTCAGCGAACAACCGGGCAAAGACTTCGCCTGGCAGGCGGACCACGAAATCCACCAATACCCCGCCCTGGACCTCGGCTTCCAGTACGCATTCAACGACGACGACGGAGACCAGCGCACGACTCGCATCCCGTTTCCACGTCCCGGTCGGCATGGCCCCGGCGGCTTCGGTCTGACCAGCACCAACGGCCTTCAGATTCACCAGTTCGGCTGGGACGCGATGTTCAAGTATCGCGGCTTCTCGGCCTCCGGGGAGTACGTGCTCCGGCTGGTCGACCCGCGCGGCCAATCGCCGCCTGCTCCCTGGACCCAGCTCACCGGCCAGCGCGACACAACCGCTCAGCATGGAGCGTACGTCCAATGCGGCTACATGCTGCCGATCCCCGGCCTGGAGCGGAAGCTCGAAATCGTGGGCCGCGTCGGCGGCGTCGCGGCGGTGGCCAATGGCCGCGAGGGCACGTGGGAGTACGCCGGCGGCGTCAACTGGTACTTCCGGGGCGACGACGTAAAGCTCCAGGCCGACGTGACGAAGGTGAGCGAGGTGCCGATCACCAGTTCGCCGCACAGCTTGGCCAACGTAAACGACGACGCGCTCATCTTTCGGGTGCAGTTCCAGGTCGCGTTCTGAATCGTGGTTGGCGGCCCCCGCCCCGGCGGACTTGCCCTCCCTTGGGCCATGCCGGCCGTGGGCGACCTGCCAGGCCTTGGGAGCACTCTGGTCCCCCCAGGGCTACGGGGATCCATTCGGCGGCACAGTCACGAGGACCGCCCGGGACCAGACCTTATCGCGCGCATCACCCGGAAGCCGTCCGCCTGGCCTCCGCTCGCAGCCAGAAGTGATAGCCCACCATTGCAAAGGTCGCCAGCAGGCCGACCGCGATCACCAGGTAGAAAAACGTCTGCGGCTGATAATGCTCCCAGAGCATTCGCCGCACGCCCCACTCGTCGGTCCCAAGTATGTCGGCCAATTTCGGCAGCACTTCCCCTTTGGAAAGGGCTTGCACCTGCTGGGCATCCCAGCCGACGACCTTTTGCAGATAACGCCGGGCCAGGGCGTGTTTGTCTGAAAGCGACTCGTAGAGCGGGCCGCCCAGGAAGTTGGCCGCCGACCAACCCACCGCGAACGGTATATTTGAGTAGCCCATGTACAAGGCTTTCTTCTCCGGCGGCGCCATCAGCCCGATATACTCCTGGAACTTCGGGCTGCAAATCATCTCGCCGACCGCGAAGATGAAGATCGCGATCACGCACCACCAGCCGGTGGTGACCGACCCGGCCAGCAGCAGTCCCATACAGGAAACGAACATGCCGACGATCATGGCGCTGATATGCCGGAATTTGCCGCTGAGGTATGTTACCAGCATCACCAGGATGATGATCGACCCGGCATCCACATCGGCGATCCACTCCGGGTTGACCTGGCCGTTGTTCTTGGCCAGTCAGTCTCTGAGGAATTCCAGCCCGAGCCGATCGGTCAGAAACGAAGCCAGGTCCCGGCTATCCACCCACTGGTCGATGAACACCGTGAGCTGGTCGAAAAGCTGCATGAACATGAACCAGAAGCCGGAGAAAATCGCCAGGAAGACGACGAACCGGAGGTCTTTCAGCGCGGCCAGGCCCTCTACAAAGACCCGTCCGGGCCCCTTCCCCTTGGTGCCTTGGGCGTAGTCCTTGAGCAGCAGAGTCGTGATCAGCACATTGACGATGATGATGCCGGAGGCGGCGAAGAATGCGTACCGCCACTGGAGCAAGCGCAAAAAGCCGCACACGATCGGCCCGATAAAACCGCCGATGTTGACCACCTGGTAGAAGATTCCCCACCCCAACGAGGAATTCGATTCATTGACGCAGTGAGCCAGCGTACCGTGCAACGGGGGCTTGAAGATCGCCGTTCCGGTCCCGATCAGGCAGCAGGCCGCCATGAAGCTCCACCAGCCGGTGGCATAGCCCATCAGTGCGTACCCGAGGATGTTGATCCCAAAGGCGATCAGCAGTGAGGCCCGGTATCCGTACCGGTCGGCAAACCCGCCGGTGAACATCGGCAGCAGGCATTGGATCAGCGACCAAACGCCGAAGAAGATACCCTTATCCACGTTGCTCAGACCCAGCCCGCCCCGCTCGGCTTCGCTGACCACGTATAAGGCCGCGATGCTGCGGATGCCCCAGAATGAGAAACGCTCGACCAGCTCGATCACGTTGGCGACCCAGAAGGTCGGCGGATAGCTGCGTATCTGCTGGAAGAATCCAAGCCGGGCCGGCAGCGCGGGGGTCGTGTTCATCCGAGGCTCCTGTGCGCCTGCGAGTCGCAACCTGCGGGCCGGCAGTTTAATGCCCGGCCCGCGGTTCTGAAAGTCGCCTCAAGCCGCGACGACCAGCCCCCGCTTCGGCCGCCCAGTCGCCAGCCCTCTCAGCCCGCGGTCGCCCGGGGGTAACGTCAATTCCCGTGTGTAATTGTTGCGGGTTAAGAAGGGCATTTCAGGCCACACCGCGGACCTCCCGGAATTCTTTGCAGACCCGCGTGGCGTACTTGGCGTTGTAGTACGCCACCAGACCGTACACGATCCG
>CAYZXK010000210.1:0-3030 GCA_964482395.1 uncultured Planctomycetales bacterium
GCGGATCGTGTACGGTCTGGTGGCGTACTACAACGCCAAGTACGCCACGCGGGTCTGCAAAGAATTCCGGGAGGTCCGCGGTGTGGCCTGAAATGCCCTTCTTAACCCGCAACAATTACACACGGGAATTGACGTTACCTCCCCGCAACTCAGGTGGCCCCTCTGGACCGGATCGGGTAACCTGGTAATCAGCTCGGTCCTCTCTGTCGCTCACATGGTCAGCCAGTCCGGCATCCTGGAATCCGCCGAGGTAAGCCTGGCCCGTGCCGCCCTCAGCGTCACGCTGATGCTGTGCCTGCTGGTGCTGTCGGCCTGGCTGTCCGGCAGCGAGGCGGTCCTTTTCTCGCTGACCCCGGTGCAGCTCGAGCGAGCGGCCGCCAGCAGCAGCCGGTTCCGTCGATTGGCAGCCCGGCTGATGCGGCAGTCGAGACGGACGCTGATGACCATCCTGGTCGCCAACACGGCGGTGAACACGCTGTTGTTCTCGATTTCATACGTTTTTTTCCGCAGTCTGGCCGCGCGCGCCGGCCCCTGGGTCACGCCCGTGGCCGGCATCGGCACCGTGCTGCTGGTGATCGTGGGCGGCGAAGTCGTGCCCAAAGTCCTGGCCGTCCGGATGACCGACCGGCTGCTACCGTTGGGCGCAGTTGCAGTGCGGGCGGCCGGACTGGTGGCCGGCCCGATCGGAAAGGTCCTGGATTGGCTGGTGGTCGAACCGCTCACGCGCATCATCTTCGGCAAACCGCGGCCGCGAGGCGGTGGCGGAGAACTGTCAGATCTGGAACTCAAGGCGCTGCTGGAAATGAGTCGGCGGGGTGGAACCATCCGCCCGGCCGAGGACGCATTCCTGCGGGCGGTGATCGACCTGGCTCACCTGCGGGTTCGCGACGTGATGGTTCCGCGGGTGGAGATGTCGGCCTACGATGTGAATGGGCCCGCGGACGGCCTGCGCCAGCTCATGCGGACCACACGCCACAAGAAAGTCCCGGTTTATGACCGCAATCTCGACAACATCGTGGGGCTGGTCTATGCGAAGGTGCTGTTCCTCAACCCCGGCAAGCCGCTGCGGGCTTTGGTTCAGCCGGTACGCTTCGTGCCCGACTTGATCAACTGCGAGCAATTGCTGGTGCATTTCCGCTCCACCCGGTCGCAACTGGCCATCGCGGTCGACGAGTATGGCGGGGTAGCCGGGCTGGTCACGCTGGAGGACGTGTTGGAACAGATCGTCGGGGAGCTGCACGACCCGGAGGAAACGCCGGTCGAACCCGACCTGCTCGCCCTTCCCAACGGGCACTATGACATCAGCGGGCAGCTTAACGTGCATTACTGGGTGAAGGTCTTCGATTTGCCGCCCCGCCTGGAGCGGGTGGCCACGGTTGGCGGCCTGGTGATGACCCAGCTAGGCCGACCGGCCCGGGTGGGCGATGTGGTGCGACTGGGCAATGTCGAACTCCAGGTCACGCGTCTGCGTCACCGGCGGATCGATCGCCTCAGACTGCGGCTGCTGGACCAGAGGCCTGCCGGCTCGGAGGGCGCATGATCACCGCCGCTCTGCTGGTCGGGCTGCTGCTGGCGTTGCTGCTCAGCGCTTTAGCCTCCGGCCTGGAGACCGGGGTCTACTGCCTGGACCGGCTCCGGCTGCGGGTAGCCTGCGAGCAGAACCATCCCCGGGCCCTGCGCCTGGAACGCCTGGTCCGCCATCCCGAGGATGCCCTCATTCTGGCCCTGCTGGCCACGAACGCTGCGGATTACCTGGTCACCGCTTGCACCGCAGCCCTGCTGCTCAATGCGGCGGTCTCGGAGACGCGGACCGAAGTCTATGCCGCCGCGATCAGCACCCCGCTAATTCTCGTCTTCGGCGCCATCATTCCAAAAGACTGGTTCCGGCGTGAAAGCAACCGCCTGCTGATGGGTCTGAGCCGACCGCTGGGGTGGGGATTGTGCCTGGCCCGGCTGACCGGCTTGATCTGGCTGCTGCGGTCGTTGGCCCACCGTCTGGCCGGCTGGGTTGAACCTGGCCAGACCGGCTCGGAGGGCCCGCTGCCCGCCCGGGCCAGCACGCTGCACCTGCTACGGGAGGGGGCGGCCCGCGGCGGACTGACCCGCGTGCAGCGCGACCTGATCGAGCGCGTGCTGCGGCTTTCGACGGTGCGGGTCACCGAGGTCATGGTCCCGCGCAGCCGGGCGGCGATGGTGCCGGAGAACATCGGCCGGGACGATTTTCTCCGCATCGCCCGCATGGCACATTTTTCCCGTTTGCCGGTCTACCGCGACGACCCGCGTCGGATCGTCGGCATCGCCAACGTCTACGATGTGCTGACCGATCCTGAACACCGGCCAATCTTTCAGCATGTTCGGCCGCCGCTGACCCTGGCCGAGTACGTCAACGTTTCGGCCGCTTTGCTCAAGCTCCAACGGGCCCGGCAGACCATGGCGATCGTCCAGGATCGGGCCGGCAACTGCGTGGGGCTCCTGACTCTCAAGGACCTGGTCGAGGAAATCGTGGGCGACCTGGAGGCCTGGTAGGCCGGACCCACAGTTGCGTTCCCAAGCTGATCCGGCCAGAGTATGATCTGCCCGGCGGTATCGGGGCGTAGCTCAGTCTGGCTAGAGCGCGTGGTTTGGGTCCACGAGGTCGCAGGTTCGAGTCCTGTCGCCCCGATCTGTCCCCATCAGAGGCTGTTGGCCGAAGTGGCTGAACCGCCTGCCCTTCCGGAGCCGGCAGCTTCCTGTCTGGTTGAATAGCGGTCCAGCCCTTTTCCTGCAATCCTTCGGGGCTGGCATTCGGGCTCTGGTCCGCCGTGGCCAGGCGAATTGCGAAGGCCGGGTAGACTTTTGGAACATCGGGGCGTTTGTCCTGCTGATGACCGACCCTGACCAATGGGAGGCCGCGCATCCGACCCGTTCGGTGTTCAGCGGCGATATGAACGCTGATGGTGGCGTATCCTTTCGTGTGTAATCTCGTTGCCGAGGCGTAGGAAGGGCGTATCCTCTGGCCCATATTGAATTAACAGACAAGGAGGACACGCC
>CAYZXK010000211.1:0-48217 GCA_964482395.1 uncultured Planctomycetales bacterium
CCGACGCTCATCAATCCGGGCGACTTTGGGTACCTGTGGTTCCAGTTCGTGGGTGAGACCAAGAACGCTAAGGTCAACGCCCTTAAGATCTTGGTCGTTGATTGTGCGACCGGCCAGCCTGCCGGAGCAGACGTCTTTCCCACTTACTACCAGCAGAATGACATCGGGAACCCGACGGCACCGAATATGCGCTGGAATGGTGCGGCGACCCCACCAGACTATTCCCAGTGGCACCTGAACCCCCAGGGGCTGGTCGCTATCACGGCCGCCGGTTTCACCAACAGTACCGCTGATATTCCGTGGAACATGTATAAGGGCGCCAACGACGCCTACGGTGCGACCCGTATCGCGCTGCTGGGCTCGCTGACCGGCGCTTTCAACGGCAAGACTTACGAGGTCAAGATCATCGACTACAGTTACTGGACGGGGACTCCCACGACGGTCGTGCTTGCCAGCGGGTTCTTCAAGCTGGTGCCTGAGCCGGCCGCACTGGCGCTGATGGGCCTGGCCGGGCTGTTGCTGCGTCGTCGCTAGCAGCTAGCGTACTGACAAGCTTGTGAAACCTTCGAGGAGCCGGAGTTGTCCGGCTCCTCTCTTTCTCCCTACGGGCGCTAACAACTGGCCGGACACCTCCCATGGTCCCAGGCTAACGACCGTCGGCCCTCTGAGCTTCGATCGCCCGCCCTCCAAGCCAGCACATCCAGCGCTGGCCGCACTCGAAACCGCTTTCCGGCACCACTATCTGAGCTAGCTCCCCGTCGAAAAAACGGAGCGATGGACACGTGCGAGCCGCCAATCCGCAAACGCGTGGAAGAGGCGGACCACATAATCGCACTCTGCCCGCCCTGCTTGAAAACCACTCCCGGTGAGGCGGTTAGCGCCGGTAGTACCGGGGGGCCTTCCTTCAAGTGTCAATGCTGCCGCTTCGCAAGCGGGTGTTATAGGCCGCTGCCGGGCCGGGCTGGAGAAAACTTTCCGGGAGCCGCGCTTGAAATCGAAAAAATGCGGGGCGTAAAACCTGTAGCGTGAAGGCAAGGGTGAGTGTCACCCCCGCTGGGAATCTGGTCACAGGAGGCTGGAAGCACACCTCCACCGGCATCCTTTATAGGAGAACAGGATTATGAAGAAAGTACTGTGTCTGCTTGTGATGTTGAGTATCGCGACAACGGCCAGCGCTACGCTGCGTCTGTTCGTCACGCCTGCGTCCGCGGGATATGGCCTGGACGGCTACCCCGGCGGCACCGGGACCGGCTTCTACGGCTATGAGATCAACCCCTTCCGGCCGACCTTCAGTACGCAGGACTTGGCCGGTAACGTCACTTGGGGTTACGACTTCTATTACGGGTACTACAAGGTCACTAGCTTCCCGCCGAGCAACTACCCCAGCGGGAGCTGCGCGAACCCGACGCTCATCAATCCGGGCGACTTTGGGTACCTGTGGTTCCAGTTCGTGGGTGAGACCAAGAACGCTAAGGTCAACGCCCTTAAGATCTTGGTCGTTGATTGTGCGACCGGCCAGCCTGCCGGAGCAGACGTGTATCCCACCTACTACCAGCAGAACGACATGGATAACTCGTCAGCACCGAATATGCGGTGGAACGGTCCGGCGACCGCACCAGACTACCCCGAGTGGCACCTGAACCCCCAGGGGCTGATCGCCATCACGACAGCCGGTCTCATCAACAGTACCGCTGATATTCCGTGGAACATGTATAAAGGCGTCAACGATGCCTACGGTATGACCCGTATCGCGCTGCTGGGCTCGCTGACCGGCACTTTCAATAACAAGACTTACGAGGTTAAGATCATCGACTACAGTTACTGGACGGGGACTCCCACGACGGTCGTGCTCGCCAGCGGGTTCTTCAAGCTGGTGCCTGAGCCGGCCAGCCTGCTGCTGGCGGGTCTGAGCGGCCTGCTGCTGCGTCGTCGTCGTTAGGATTGGAATAGTCTATCAGCCAAGCAGACCGGGGAGCCGGAGTAGTAGTCCGGCTCCTCCTTTTTTGATCTCCACTCCGGCTAAGCAGCCGAACCCCGGCCGCACTCAGCCGAAGTCGGGGAAAGCCCGCAGCGGGCGGGTCAGGCGGGGTTTGAGGTCCGACTCGAGCGGGACAAATACCGACCAGTCATAGCGAAGCATGCACAAACCGTGCTGGAAGCCGTCAAAAGCGATCGGCGGAGACTGGCCGCACAGTTCCAGCAGGAGCCAGCCGGGAAAATCGGCGCCGGCGGCGATCGCCAGGGGCGCGCCGCCGCCGAAACGCGGGTTGATTTCGGTGAAGCAGATCCGCCGATCGGCGGTCACGATGCATTGCACCGTGACCAGCCCCCGCACGGATGGGCCCAGGGACTCAACCAGCCGCCGGCCGGCGTCCATGATCTCATAGTCTTTAACCACCACCCCCTTGGACACCTCCCCGCCCCGGACCTGCCAGCGAGCCCGCGGCACCACGCAGCGCGGCCGCCCATTCAGGCCGACGTATACGTCCAGCGTGTGCTCGGTTCCGGCCACGAACTCCTGGATGATCGGTGCGGGAACCCGGCTGAGGTAGTACTCCAGGTCGACCCGGTCGACGATCTTGTGGACCCACTGGCTGGCGCTGCCGCCGCGGGGCTTGATGAACAGCGGGAAACCGTGTTCCAAAATGCTCGGCAACTGATCCGCAGTGAACGTCTTCGGCGTATCAATGTTGTGTCGCACCAGGTGCTGGTAGGTGCGGACCTTGTCACGGCAGGTGTCGATAATCTCCGGTTCGGCGATCAGTGCCAGGCAGCCGGCGTCGGAGATCTGGTCGCGATGACGGCTGAGCACTTGCAGATCGGTGTCGATGGTGGGGATAAGCAAGTCCGCGTGGCTGTCCCGGATGGCGCCTAATACTGCCGGCAGATACCCGGAGTCGGCCACGGGTGGCACCAGGACCGGGCGGTCAACACAAAGCAGGGCCGGAGCGGTGGGATCGCTGTCCAGGCCGACCATCCGCAGTTCCAGGCCCAGACGCCGGCCGGCGGCCCGGAAGGCCTGAACCAGCTCCACCCGGCGGCCAACGCAGGTGAACAGCACCGTGATCTGACGCCCCGAAGCGACTGGCAAGCTCATAACACTGAATGTCCCACCCGGGCGGTTCCGCGCCAAGGGGACTGCGGACAAGCGATCGAAAAGGTGGATACCCGCCTTCGGGCGGGACGGTTCAATTCAGGTTCTGCCTGCCGGGTTGGGCCGCGCGCCGACTGGCCCGGGCTATGCTGGCCAGGGTTCGCAACTGGTCACGCAACATCTGGGCACGGGCGAAGGCGTCTGGCTCATCCAGCAGGCATTGACGCAGCTCAGCCTCGACCGGCAGTCCGGCCGCGATCAGATCGGCCAGTTCGCCCAGGGGCAATTCCACCTTGGCCAGGCGCAGCCAATGAGAGCGCAAGTCCCGATCCAGGCCGGGGTTACCACGGATGCTGGCAAACAGCCGCCTGCGCAGCCGCTCGGACTCGGCCTGGCTGGCGCTACAAAAGGTCTCGAGCACTTCCAGCCGGGCCAGCCGGTACGGCCGATCCGGGATCTCGGAGACCACGGTTGCCCGCCCCAGGCCGCGAAGCAGTAGGTTATAGTTACCGTCCGCCAGCTTCTCAGACTCGAGGATCTGCCCCACGCCCACGGTGGCGTGGATCGGGGCCCGCCGAGTGTAGTACAGGGGTTCATAACCCGCCTTCAGCAAGGCGATTGCGAGCAATCGCTCGCCGGCCAGGGCATCAGCCATCATCTCCCGATAGCGCGGTTCGAAGACGTGCAGCGGGAGAATGGTCCGCGGGAAGAGGACGACTTCCGGCAGCGGGAAGATTGGGACGAATTCGGGCAGATAGACGAAAGCGTCGCTCATGGGCTAGTCGGTCGATCGGCGGTCACGCACCGGCTCCTGGCAACTAAACCAATCATATCCGTCCACCAGCCGCGCGGGCCAGCAGAGCGGCGACCTGGGCGGCCGTAGCCATGCGTCGGCCGGCCAGGTGAGAAAGATGATAATCCAGGAGCTGGAACCAGGCGTGCGGGTCGCCTGTGGAGGGGCTGGTTCCGACCAGTCCGGGCGGCAGCCGACACTTCTCGACATAGCTTCCTTCACAGTCGCGGCAGAGCAGGCCGCCGGCCGTGGAGCTGAAGAAGACCACACCGGACGAGCCGACCGGGCGGTGGCAGCCCACGCAGGTTGCCAGGCTGGGGGCGTAGCCGATTGCCACCAGCAGGTCGCTCTGAAAGGCCGGCAAAAGCGGGGCCGGCGGCTCCTGACCGGACAATCCCCGCAGAGTCCGCAGCAAGGCAGCAAACAGGCCCGGATCCGGATCGCCCTCCTCGGTCAACGCCATCACCAGTTCGGCCGCGTATAAACCGCCCGTCAGCCGCAGCGGAGCCCGGCGGAGCCCTACGAAAGCGTCCCGCTGGGCCCACTCGGTAAGCGTCCCGAGCTGCTGGTCGCCCAGGGCGGGCAGAAAACCCAGCTCGCCGTACTCCAGCAGGTCCAGACCCGGTGCGAAGCGCTGGCGCGTCCCGCGGCGGATGCCTTTGGCGATCAATCGCAGACGGCCATACTGGGCCGTGAACAGGGAGAGGATCTGGGAGGTCTCCGAAAAGTCGGTCCGGCGCAGGACGATGGCCTGGTCTTTGAGCACGGTCATAGGCGACTCTGAGGCTGCCGCTTCAGACTAGCACAACCGCCCGGCCGGTGTGATAGCCGTGGCTTCGGCCGGGGCCGGCCCATAGAATATGCTGTCAGGGCTTGGGCAGGCGAGCCTGATCAGATGTCCGAGTGTCCGGTGAATCCGAACCGAACGAGCCGGCCGACGCTGGATGTGTTTGTGGGGCGCTGCATCGTGCTGGACACGCAGGGGCCGGTCGTGTACATCGGCCGGCTGGAGGCCTACGATGAGCGCGGGTACTGGCTGACCGAAGCGGACGTGCACGATCGCAACGAGGGGCACAGCACCAAAGAGAAGTACGTCAACGACGCGCAGTTGCTGGAACGGGAGGGGGTACGCCAGATGAATCGACGACGGGTGTTCGTCGAGCGTAGCGCGGTGATCAGCATATCCGCTCTGGAAGACGTGATTACTGACGGACGGGTCGATCAGCCCGGGGGATGGATCCCATGAAGCTCACCTGGAGTCGGCAGCGTGTCCACCCGCGGCACCGCTTCGCGACCTCGCAGTGGGGCCTGGACGAGAAAGAGACCCTGGTAGTCCGGCTGGAGCACGACGGCGTGGTGGGGATGGGCGAGTGCGTGCCCTCCAGCCTGTACGGTCAAACTCTGGACTCGTCCGAGGCGGCCCTGATCGCCATGTCGGGCCGGCTCGGATCCGACCCGATGGCCATCGAGCCGATCGTGCAGCGCCTGATCGCCGAGCAGGACGACCAGCGGGCGGCCATCGACGCGGTCGACGCGGCCCTGCACGACTGGTGCGGCAAGCGGCTGGGATTGCCGGTCTGGAAACTGCTTGGGCTGGCCCGGCCATGCAAGCAGACCACCTTCACCATCGGGGTGGCTGAGCCCGAACTGATCCGGGTCAAGGTCGAGGAGGCCCTGGCGGCGGGCTTCGACGCCCTGAAGGTCAAGGTGGGGGTGGAAGATGATGAGCAGACCCTCGCGTACATCCGATCGGTCTTTGACGGCCCACTGTTTCTGGATGCCAACCAAGCCTGGTCGCCCAGCCAGGCGGTCGCCCGGATACGCAGCCTGGCCCGTTTCCGCCCCACGCTGATTGAACAGCCGGTTCCGAGGGAGGATTGGCAGAGCATGGCCGAGCTTTCCCGGCTGGGGGTGGCACCGGTCTTCGCCGACGAGAGCTGCGAGCGGCCGGCCGACGTATTGCGGCTGCACGAGCATGCGGACGGCGTGAACATCAAGTTCACCAAGTGCGGCGGCATTCGCGAGGCTCTGCGCATGATCACCCTGGCCCGGGCCCTGGTATGAAGGTGATGCTCGGATGTTTCGTGTGCAGCAGCCTGGCCATCGCCCCGGCGTTGAGTATCGCTTCGCTGGCCGACTATGCCGACTTGGACGGAGCACTACTGCTGGCAGACGACCCGTTCGAGGGAATCGCTCGCCAGGGAAGCCTGATCAGCCTGGGGGACCGGCCGGGGCTGGGAGTCTGGCCGCGCCAGCCGGCCGCCGAGTCGGCGCGGCCAGAATAAGGCCGGACTGAAAGTCCGTCGTCCACCGGAAGTGACAACCGCGCGTTTCGGTTTTCCGCGACGGTTCCGAATCGTCAAGCGAAGCAACTTACAGCAGACGCTCAAGAGCGGCCTGCGAAGCGCGGACGGGCAACTAACCGTATGGGCCACACCCAACGGATTGAGTTACACGCGGCTGGGACTGCTGGTGGGACGCAAACACGGGTCGGCGGTCAAACGCAACCGGATCAAGCGCATCCTCCGCGAAGCGTTCCGACTGTCCCGACCGACTTTGCCTGCGGGACTGGATCTGGTTTGCGCCCCTAGACCCGGCCACTCGATCCGACTGCCGGAGTGCAGGGCATCCCTGGAAAAAATGGCCCACCGGCTGGCGGCCCGGCTCTTGACCCCGGGGGATCGGCTAACTTGAAGCCGGCAGGACGCCATGACTGACCGGAACACCATTCTGATCCTGGCCGCTTCGACCGGTGCCGGACATCTGGTGGCCGCCCGGGCAGTGGAGCATGCCCTGCGACGGCTGGCCCCGGAGGCGGAGATCGAGGTGCTGGACGTGCTGGCCATCTCCAACCCGTTGTTCCGGCGGCTGTATGCGGGCGGGTACCTGGGGCTGGTCCGCCACGCTCCGGCAGCCATGGGCTGGCTGTACGAGACCATGGACCATCCCGACGGATGGATAAAAGACGCGGTGCGGGTGTGGATCCAGAACCTGAACAAGCTTCCGACCGTCCGGTATGTGGCGGCCCGCCGCCCCAAGCTCATCATCAATACACATTATCTCCCAGCCGAGATCGTCGCCCAGATGCGCCGGGCCGGACGATTGGTTTGCCCCCAGGTCACGGTCACGACCGACTACGAGACCCACCGCATCTGGGTCCACCACCCCACCGAGCGATACTACACCGCCACGAACGAAGGCAAACTCTATCTGACAAGCTGGGGCCCCAAGCCGGACCGCGTGCTGGTGACCGGCATCCCGGTACGCCCCGGCTTTGGACAAGCACTCGGCCGGCAGCAAGCTCGGGCGTGCTGCCGGCTGGACCCGGACCGACCGATGGTGCTGCTGCTGTGCGGCGGGTTCGGCGTGGGCCCGATCGGCAAGCTGTTGCACGAGCTGCTGGTCCTGGCCGGGCCGGCCCAGATCGTGGTGATTGCCGGCAACAATGAGAAGTTGCGACAGAGACTGCTCGCGCAGGCACAGGCGGCCCGACGCGAGGTCCACGTCGTCGGCTACACCGACCGGATGCACGAGTGGATGCAGGCCGCCGACCTGGTGGTGACCAAACCCGGCGGGCTGACCGCGGCCGAGGCGCTGGCTTGCGGCGTGCCACTGGTGATCGTGAACCCGATTCCCGGGCAGGAGACCCGCAACAGCGATTACCTGCTGGAAAACGGGGCCGCGATCAAGGTCAACAATCCACGCCTGCTGGGGCCGCGGGTCGGCAGGCTGCTGAGCGACCCGCAGCGGCTGGAGCAGCTTCGGGTAGCCGCCCGCAGGCTGGCCCGGCCCGGGGCGGCCTGGGAGATCGCCGCCGACGCGCTGCGGATCATGCGGCAGGGCCCGGCCTGGTGAGGCGGCTGGCCGCCGGACTCTACCTGAGCGTCATCAGAAGCTGGTCAAGCATTTCGCTGGAGACGCTGATCACCCGACTGGCGGCCTGGAAGCCGGTACTGGAGGTGATCAGGCCGATGAACTCCTGCGAGAGGTCCACGTTGGACATTTCCAGGGCTCCGCCCCGGATCTGTCCGGCGCCGAACTGACCGGCAGTGGTGACCGCCGGTGGTCCGGAGTTCGGGCCGGCCGAGAATAGATTGCCCGCCTCGGCCACCAAACCGGCCTCATTGGAGAAGACCGCCAGGGCTACCTGGCCCAGGGTGCGGGACATGCCGTTGCTGAAGACCCCTGAAATGGTGCCATCGTTGCCGACCGTGAAGCCGGTCAGGGTTCCAGGCGGGAAACCATCCTGGTCGGCCATGATGATGTTGGAGGTTTCAGTCGAGCGGCCGTTGACGGTCGAGAAATCCAGGGTGATCGTCAGGGAGGAGGCCGCGCCGGTGCCGGAGCGGTTCAGCGAAACCCGATTGCCGGTCGCGGCCACAAAATTGCCCGCAGTGTCGAAGGAGACCGTCCCGGTTCCCAGTACCCGCGACCCCGGCTCGCCCTCCGCAGCTTCCAGGTAGTAACGCCAAACCGGGCCGGTGTCAGGCGTGGCCTCCAGCGTGAAAGTGGCGTTCACGCCGACCGGGTTACCCAGCGAGTCATACACGGTGAACGAAGTGAACACGCCGCCGCCGTTCGCCTCCCCGGTCTGGGTGAACTGAAAGGGCAGGGACACGGCAGCGTTGCTGCTGGTCAGCCCGGTCGATCCGATCCGGATGGCGTTGGGTTGACCGGCGTTGCTCCGGATCACCAGTGCCCCGTCTTCCACCGCGACGCCCGGGTTGCCCGCCAACCCGGGATCCGCCTGGATGCCCAGCACGTCTTGCAGCCAGTTGGCTAGATCACCCAGAGTGTCACCGGTGGTGCCCACGGTGAACTGGGCGCTTGGAATGACGCGATCGCCGCGGGTGACCCCAGACACGGTTATCACGTCGCCATCGGCCAGCAGGGCCCGGCCGGGTGCGCTGGCGGACCGCAGGTCGGTAAGCCGGGTGGAGGCGGTCGCAGCGGCTCCTGAACCGTTGACCAGAGCCTGCGAAACATGCTGCGAGCCGGTGGTGGCAATGGTTTCGGCGGCGCTTAGGTCGCCCTCCATGACGGCCTTTTCGGTCGGCCGGGCGATGTTGAGTCGACCGAGGGGAATTTGAAGGTTTTGAACGCGGCCGGGAATGATGTTGAAGTTCTCGTCTACGCCAAACCCCCGCACGTGGTACCCATCGGCAGTGACCAGCTCGTGGTTGCTGTTCAGGGAGAAGGCGCCGTCCCGGGTGTAGTGATCTTGGCCGGCGGAATCCTGCACAATGAAATAGCCGCTGCCCTCGATGGCCAGGTCGCCCGGCAGGCCGGTGGTTTCGACCGATCCGGAGGCCAGGTTGCGCTGCGTGGCACCGACCAGCGTGCCCAGTCCGACCTGGCTGGGGTTGGTACCACCGCTGGTATCGCTGGGCGGAGTGCCCATCGAAAGCGTCTGGGCGAACTGGGTCTGGAACAGGGTCCGCGAGCCCTTGAAAGCGGTGGTATTCACATTGGCGATGTTGTTACCAATGGTCTGGATACGGGCCTGGTTGGCGTTGAGCCCGCTGAGCGCGGTGTACATCGCGGTGGTCAAACCCATGGTGAACCCTCGCCCTCGCCTGAAAGTTATAGATGCAAGCTGGCGTCCAGCGACAGCCAGGGGAGTAGCCCGCCGGAAGAGGACTTCCCCTGGTCGGAGAGCTTGTCAGCGGCCTGGTCGGAGTCTGCCGATTCATCGCTGGCGGCAGCCTGGCCCGGTGCGTTCTCGCTCGTTGTGACCAGGATCACGTCGGCGACCCGAACACACTGTCCGTTGTCCAGCTCCAGCATGGCTGTGCCGTCAGACTCGAAGCGCAGACTGGTGACCAGACCGGAAACCTGCTGTTGCGTTCCGTCGGACGCGGTAGTAACCGCAGTCACGTACTTGCCCAGCAACTCGCCCGCTCCCAGCGTCCGCTGCTGGCCGGCGATCTGGGAGAGCACATCGGTCAGGTTCTTGGACAGCTCGATGCTGCGGATCTGGGAAACCTGCCCGATCAGGTCGGCGGTCTTGGCCGGCTCGAACGGGTTCTGTTGCTTGAGCTCGGTCACCAGGAGCTTGAAAAAATCCTCGGTCCGCAGTCCGCTGGTCCCACGATCAGCGATGGCGCGGGACGCGGTCGAGCCGCTGGACGCGAGGACCGAGGAAGCGGCTTTCCGCCCGGTGCCGGACATCCCCGGCGCAAGTATGGTCGAAGTCCACATGGCAGGTCCCTCGCAGGAAACGGTTGGCGGACGGGGTTCACATCGGGGCCGCTCCCAGAGCAGCGATACACCGGCCAGCGAAGTAAGCATCTGGGCCGCCGACTCGGCCGCCTTTCCGGGCTCGGCCGTTACGACCTCGCTCGCCTGAAACGCGCGGGCAGCATTCCCCGCCGCCCTACGCCAAGAGGTTCACCAGCGACTCCGCCGCCGGTCCGACAACTTGCGGCGACTCTTCGTCAGTACGCTCGACCAGCGGGTCGGCTATCGTCCCGGGTGCTTCCCGCCAAGCCTCGCTGTCCGGCTGCGATCCATGCCCCGCGGACTGGTCGTTGCCGCGGGCCGGCAACTGATGGTCCCCAGGTTGCTGCGGGCTGCCGGACTCACCTGGTTCGTGCCCGACCGCCGCCGTCCGCAGCTCGGCCCGCTCCAAGTGAATCCCGGTCGCCTCCAGGTTACGCCGCAAGTCTTCAAGCTGATCGCTCAGCAACCTTCGTGCCGTTTCAGTCTGAGTTTCGATTCGAAGCGACAACTGATCTTCACGTAAGTCCATTCGCAGGCGGACAGTGCCGAGTTCGGGCGGGTCCAGTCGGACCATCGCGACCGACCGGTCCTGCCCGATGCGGGTCTGGAGCAGGCGCACAATCCGCTCGATGTTCGGGTCGAAATTGCCGCTCTCCGCTTCCCAGGGGGCGGCCTGGTCGCTGCGGCTCGGGCCGCCGGTCCGATTCGCCGTACCGCGCCCGCCTGGAACCGAAGCTTCGCGGGCGACGGGCAATCCGGCCTGAGTCGGGCCAAGCCGGACCCCAGAAGAAAGGGTGGAGGGGCGCAACTCAAGCGCTGACGGTTGACCTTTGCGGCCGGTCGCCAGGTCTGAGCCCGATAGCTCTGCCGAAGCCAGCACCGGTTTCGGCAAGGTGTCCGCAGGCAACGGTTGAAAGGCGGTCGGCATTCGATCGCTCACCGCGGAGCGGGTCGGCAACGTTCCTTCACCGACTGTGGCCGCTGGTGGTCGTTCGTTCAAGCCAAGTGCGACCGGTCTTCCGGCATGGGGCTGCCTGTCTGTCGGGCCGGGCGCAGACGTTTGGGCAGAGTCGGACCTGAGCTTATTGGCGGCCCCGGCCGGGTCGGGTTCACGCCGCACTTCCGGGCTTTGGTTTTCGTCCGCGTTACCCACACCGGCCGGCACCGGCTGGAATGTTTGATCCTGCCAAAGCTGCTGCCGCACCTGCTGATGCCACTCTTGGCGCCAGGCCGCCCGGCTGCCGGGAAGCAAGTCCAGCTCGGCCTGACGGAGGTAGTCGGACGGTTGCTGCGCGACGGCCAGTTCGGTAGCCACCTGCTCACGCCGGGCCTCCTTCCGACGCAAGTTCTCCTGCTGCCGCTCCTCGTTCTGCTCACGCCGGTTTTGGTCGGACGCGACGGATTGCAGTAGCTTCAGCAGGTTGGGCAGGAACAGGGCCTCGCAAGCCAGCCCAGGTGCGGCGTTCGCATCGGTTTCGCTCTGCTGAAACGAGGACTCGCTCAGGCCAGCGCCCAGCGGCTGGACAAAGGAGCCGGAAGGTTCAACGTTCGTGCCGGGCGGCTCGAATGCTTTTTCCGTCTGGCGGGCCGGGCTGCGGTCCTTTCTAGCTGTGAGTGCCGCTCCAGTCCTGCAAGGTTGGACCCAAGTTGCCCAGCGTCCGGGCTCCCCCGGGCTTGAAGCGTTTCCACCCAGGAGCGGTCGACCGGATAGATCGAACTGCATCAAGACACCTCGCGCTCGGCGGCACCCTCGGTCCTCCGTGACGCGTCGGCGTGGCCGGATGTAGGATTACCCCTGGCCTGCGCTGCGGCCCGGGTCTCCGCCCGTGAGCGGCTGTAGCCAGGCCGGTTGCCCAGTCGTGGGCCGGCTTTGGGCGATATTCGCCGGCCGAAACCTCAGCCCGCGCGATCTGAGGCGGGCGCGACGCCCCCGGGGAGCTTTCGGGCCCCTCGCTCGCGCTCGGACCCGCTTTCGGTGGCCCGGTCGGCATCGCTCGGGCTGCTGCCGGCACCGTGCAAGCGGATGCCCTCCAGCAAATTGCTTTGCACCGTCAGTTCCTCAGGGGTCTTGAACTGCTCCAGAATCCGCAGGGCACGGTTTTCCTCCATGGCATGCAAGAGGCGTACCGCGTCGGCCGGCTGCTTCTGCCACAGGCGTAAGATGTACTCCTTGGCGGCCCGGGGCTGGAGCCCAGAGACCAGCGCCAACTCTTTCTGGAAACCCTCATCCACCGCGGCCTTGCTGAGTTTCTCACGCTGGGCCAGCCATTCGGTACGTTGCTCGGCCAGTCGCTCCTGCTCCTGCATGACATGCTGCAATACCTGGTCCAGCAGACGGCGCTGGGCCTGCAAGTCCCGGGCCGCCCGCTCCAGCTCCAACATTTCCAGGTGCTGGCGCTGGCGTGCCCGGCGCAGCTCGTCTTCGGTGGTGGCGGAGAACGTTTCCGAGTCCGGGCCGGCCGGCCGTGGCTGGCTGGCGGCACCGGGGCCGGACTGCCCCTCGGCAGTAGCCGAGCCGCGCAGGCCAGGCAAATCGTCCAACTCGCCCCGCATCAGGCGGGCCATGATTTGCAGGCGATCGGCGCTGAGATGCCCGCTGCCGAACAGATAGCCGACAACGCCCCCCAGGGCCAGCACAGTCGCCAGCGAGATGGCGGCCAGTCCGTTGAACAGCTTGGTGAACATACCGCTTTCAGCCGACGGCGCAAGCGCGACCGGCCCGGCGTTCTGCTCCGGGGCCCGGAGCCGGGATGCTACGGCTGGTATCCGTGCAACTGCTGTGCCAGCTCATCGGTCGCAGCCTGCTCCTGTCGGGCCTGGTCATGAAGATACTCCCGCCAGCGACGTTCACGGAGTTTCTGCACAATCTGCTCGGCCGTCCGAGCCCTCTGCCAGGCGGCCTGCAACTCCCGCAGCTCGGTAACCAGTTCGGTCCGCCGGGCCTGGCGTAAACCAATAGTGTGGCGCAGATGAGCCACCCAGGCCCGCCCGCGCTGGAGAGCCAGGGGATCCAATCGTCGCTGCTGCTGGCCGGCCAGAAGCAGCCGCTGCTGCCGGGCGATCTCACTTGCGGTCTGACGATTGAGCCGGTCGACCAGCGCAATCTCGGCCAGCTTGGCGCCAACCTTGCGCTTGGCCTCCCGCTGTTGCAGTTGGCGGAGCCGCAGGAGAGTCTCCAGTCTGAACTCGAAACGCCGGGCCACAGGTCATGCCCTCCGGGCGGTCGGCGGGGCAGGTGCCGGACCGGGCTCAGGCGACCCGGTCGCTCTGGCGGTTCGCTCGCTCGCCTGGCTGCGGGTCTTCTCCAGCAACTGGCCCAACTGACAGACCGCGCTTGCCGCCTGTTCGAAGCTGCACCCCACGCTTTGCTCCTGCACCAGGAAGGCGTTGATGGCATCGCGGGTCTGCACGGCCAGATCGTAGTCGGGGTTGGCCCCGGGCACGTAGGCTCCGATGCTGACCAGATCCTCGATATCGTTCCAGACCGCTAGGACCCGCCGAATGGACATGACGGCCCGCTGCTGCTCGGGGCTGGTGACCTCGGGCGCTACGCGACTAATGCTGTTGAGCACGTCGATGGCCGGGTAATGTCCACGATTGGCCAGCGATCGGGCCAGCCAGATATGGCCATCCAGAATCCCGCGGACCGCGTCCGAAAGCGGCTCGTCCAGATCGTCGCCTTCCACCAGGACGGTGTAGATGCCGGTGATGCTGCCCGAGCTGGTCCGGCCGGCCCGCTCCAGCAGACGCGGCAGGAGGGCGTAGACGCTAGGAGGATAACCCTTGGCAGTGGGCGGCTCGCCGGCCGCCAGCCCGATCTGCCGTTGAGCCATCGCCATGCGGGTCAGGGAATCCATCAGCAGCAGGACGTCCAATCCCTGGTCGCGGAAGTACTCGGCGATCGCGGTGCCGTGCAGGCAACTGCGGACCCGCAGGGCCGCAGCCTGGTCGGAGGTGCACACCACGACCACACTGCGCGCCAGGCCGTCGGGGCCGAGCTGGCGATTGATGAAGTCCCCGACCTCGCGTCCACGCTCTCCGACCAGCACGACCACATTCACGTCTGCCTGCGTGTGGCGACAGATCATGCCGAGCAGCACGCTCTTGCCCACGCCGGTGCCGGCGAAAATCCCCAGCCGCTGGCCGCGACCGGCCGTCAGCAGGCCGTCGATGGCGCGAATACCCAGCCCCAGCGGCTGGTCGATCGGCCGGCGAGCCAGAGCCGGCGGGGCCGAGTTGTACAGCGGATAGCGCACGTTGAGTCGCGGCGGCGGCCGGCCGTCCAGAGGCTGCCCCTGAGCATCGATGACCCGACCCAGCAGGTCGAAACCGACCGGCACCCGCGGGGGCCCCGACACGCACACCACCTCGTCGCCCTGGGAAACCCCGGTCGCCTCACCGAATACCGACAACAGAGCCTCGCCGTCGCGGAGGCCGACCACCTCAGCCGCCAACCAAGCCTCCGAAGGCCGCTCCGCAGCGGGGCCTTCGATCCGCGGCGCGGCAGGCTTGCCAGACGGCAGGCCGACCGAGGTTCGCGGCCCTTCAACCCCGCCCGCATATCGGGTGCGAATCAGACATCGCGCCCCGATCGGCGCCGGCATCCCCGCGACACTGACCGTCAGACCACGGACCGAGCGAACCCGCCCCTGGATTCGTTCACTGATCAGACCGGCCACCTCTTCAGCAGCCGCGGAAAACACGCTCCAGCCCACAGAACGATCCTTCCTCCCGAGCCGCAGCCACCAGCCGGCAGGTCAGTGGCCGGCCTCGGTATCGGTCCGGCCCCGCGAGCCGTCGGGCTGAACCGCCCCGTGACCAAGCGCCTCGGCGATCCGGTCGATCTGAACCTGGATGTTCGCGTCGATCACACCCTCGGAGGTCCGCAAGATGCAGCCGCCGCGCTCCACCGCTGGGTCCGGTCTGATCGTTGCATGCTCCAGGCAACTGATCTGCTGCATGAATTCGGGGCACACCTGGGTCAACAGCTCATGCTCAGCGGGGTTTAAACACAGTTCGAGGTTGGCCCGGTTCCGGACCATCTCCAGCAGGGCGCGGACGTTGGCTCGCACCGGCTCGACCGATCTTTCCACCAGCACCTTGCACACCCGGCGGGCGATCGCCACCGCCAACTCGATCAGGCCCGACTCGGCCTCGGCGATCAGACTGCGTTTGTTCTGATCGAACTGGGCCAGGGCGGCGGTCAGAGCCTGGGTGAGTCGGGCCAAATCGGCCTGGGCCGTCTGCACGGCCGCCTGGCGCGCCTCGCGGCGAATCTGCTCCAGCCCGGCCTGCCGACCCTGCTCCAACCCTTCCTCATAAGCCCGGCGGGTCAGAATCTGCTCGGCCTCCCGGGCTTGAAGGCGGGCCTGCAACAGAATGCGCTCCGCCTGGGCCCGGGCCTGGTCGACGATCTGGGCCGCCTGGCGCTCCAGGTCACAGAACGAGAAGCGGCTCAGCGGGGGAGCGCTGTCTCGAGGGATCACTTCCGACATCTGCCGCTCCGCACGCCTTCCCTGCCCGCCAAACCGGCGGTAGCGCGGCCCCGGAACCTAGACGATCAACTCCTTCTCGCCGCCCCGACCGGCGATAATGACCTCGCCGGCATCCTCGAGGCGTCGAACCACGTCCACAATCTTCTGCTGAGCGGCCTCCACGTCGCTGACGCGGACCGGGCCCATGAACTCCATTTCTTCCTTGATGAGCTGGGCGGCGCGTTCCGACATGTTCTTGAAGATCTTGGCCTTGAGCTCTTCGCTGGCTGTCTTGAGCGCCAGGGCCAGCTCCTCGTTGGCGATCTCCTTGAGCACCGCCTGGATGCCCTTGTCGTTCACCCGGATGATGTCCTCGAACACGAACATCAGGCGACGGATCTCCTCGACTAATTGGGGGTTCTCCTCTTCGAGCCCTTCCAGGATCGCCTTTTCGGTCGCCCGCCCCGCCATGTTCAGGATCTCGGCCACCGCCTGCACGCCCCCCACCCGCTCGAATCGCTCGGACACCAGGCCCGCCAACCGCTTCTCCAGGCCGCGCTCCACTTCCTTGATCACATCCGGGCTGGTCTGGTCCATGTTCGCGATCCGCGAGACCACCTCGATCTGCCGCTTGGTCGGCAGGGCCGAAAGGATGTCGGTGGCCATTCCGGGCGGGAGGTGCGACAGTACCAGCGCAATCGTCTGGGGATGTTCTTCCTGAAGGAAAGTGACCAGGTTCTCTTTCTCGGTCTTCTGGAGGAAACTGAAAGGCTGCTCGTGGACCTGATGCTCGATGATGGCCATTATTCGGCGGGCTTCGTCTGGCGGCAGAGTTTTCTGGAGCAGGGCCCGAGCCCAGGACATTCCGCCGGCATCGACGTACTGGCGGGCCATCAGCAGGTTGTAGAACTCGCGGATCACATAGTCCCGGACCTCGGGGGCGATCGCGTCAATCGCGGCAATCTCGCGTGAGATCTCTTCCAGCCGCTCCCGCGACAGGCAGCGCATGATCTTGGCCGCGGTGTCCTGGTGCAGAGCGACCAGCAGGACCGCGGCCCGTCTTACGCCGGTGAGGTCCTCCAAACTCTTGATTTCAGTGCGAAACGTGCTGCGGGCCATGCCTCAGGCTCCGGCTCAGGAAGAGTCGTCGCGGTACTGCTCGCTGCGTTGGAGCCATTGCTCGATCACGGCCGAGACCACCTCGGGGTCGGAGTCGACCATCTGGGCCACCTGGTCGAGCATCTTGCGGGTCTGAACCGTGCTGGGATCCACCTCCTGGGCGACCAGCACCCCGTCTGTGGCCGCCGCCTGCTCGACCGGGGCGGCCAACTCGCTCTCGGCCGGCGGCCCTGAGCTGCGGGTCCAGGAACCAGGAGCTTCAGCCTTCCCGGCATCCCGCAAAGACTCGCGGTAACCGGGCCGGCTCACCAGTTTGGAGACGTCGGCGGCAGCGGCCTTGGCGGCCTCGATAGCCTCTTCGGGCAGCCCCAACTCCAGCCCGAAGGTCTCATTGGCCCCGGATTTCCTGGACAGCCGGAGCATCAGGGCCAGTGCGACCACTGCCAGCACCGCCAGCCCGGACTGCGGACCGTAGGTCTTCATCAAATCGATCGCTTCATCTAGCGTGCCGGCCGAGGCCGCCAGACCGGCCTCCGGCGGAGTGTCGTAATAGCGCGAAATCGCGACGTTCTCCTCGGCCTGCGGCTTGACGAGCTGAACCACCTGACTGAGCAGTCGCGACCGCTCGCGCTGGAAGACTTCTTCGATCTGCTGGTCGGTCGGTTGCTGGGCGTCCGGGTTGGCTCGTCGGAAGACGCCCTCCAGGTAGCTGTGCGAGAGGCTGATGGCAACGGTGACCTTCTCGACGTCGCCGGCCGGAGTGGCTTCAACCTTCTTGGCCATCCCGACCTCGGCCTCGGTTTCGGAGGTTTCCTGGGAGTGGGTTTCGCTCACCGCGCTGCCGCCGGCCGCCAGGCCGACGTTGGGCTGGACGCCCGGCGGCTCGCTGGAGCGGCCCCGGGTGGTCTCCTCACGGGTGGTGCGCTCGGTCCGGGCCACGCCGCGGAGCGGCTGCTCGGTCGAGGTATTTCGCGAAGTAGAATTCAGCTCGACCTGCACACTGACCAGCGCCTTGGGGTCGGGAACCTGCTGACGGATCTTCTGGGCATAGCGCAGCTCTTCCTTGGCCAGCTTGCGCTCTAGTTGAGAAGTGACGTCCTGTTCGCTGTCCCAGTCCAGGGCCACCCGACCGGTGGTAGCATCCACGACCTCCACGTTGTGCGCGGGCAGGCCCGCCACCGCGCCCGAGACCAGTCGGGCCGCCGCCAACGCCAACGACCGCGACACCTCCTCCCCCGGCTTCATCAGCAGAGTAACGCTGGCCGAGCTGGGCGGCGGCGTGCGGGTGAAAGACTTGCCGTGGGTCCCCAGATTCAGGAACACGTTGGCATTCTTGACGCCATTGAACTGCCGCAGCACCTGCTCAAGAGCCTGTTGGAGCGCGAAGGTCCACCGCCGATTGCTTTCCTCCATGGAAATCCAGGGGTCAGACTGCTTGATCAGGTTGGCAAAGGCGGTGCTGGTGTCGGCCGGGAGACGCTGCTGCTGGTGCAACTGAGCGATCAGGGCCTGGCGGTTGGCCCCCGCTCGCACCATCACCCGGCCGCCGCGCACTTCGCTTCGCTCGCCCAGCAGCTCCAGCCCGCTGCGGAGCTGAGCGATTTCCTCGGGCTGAAGATCCTGGTCCAACAGAGGGACCAGCGCCGGGGTGGCGGCCCAGTGCAGCAGCCAGACCAGCGAGACGGCCACCAGGATCCCACCCAGCAGCAACGCCACCCGCTGCGACACGGTCACGTCGCGCAGACGCTGCGCTACCTGGGCCACCGTCCGTTGGAGTGCTCCCATCCGTGGGACTCCTGCGAGCCGGGCACCGTCGCCGCCCTCCGGCCGACGTAGACCACGCCGGCCGGGCTACCGTCGGGCAGCGGCTGTCGGGTCGTCGGCCGACCCGCGGCCGCTACCCGGTCCGAGGCTCTGCCTCTAGACCCGAAGCTGCTTCAATTCGGTGTACGCGTCCACCAGTTTGTTGCGTATCTCCATCAGCAGGCTGAAGGCCACCTCCGCTTTTCGGGCCGCAGTCAGCACTTCCGTCAAGTTGTCAGTCTGCCCGGTCAGCAGGTGCTCAATTCCTTCTTCTGCTTCCGCCTGCATCCGGCTGACCTGCTCCAGTTGGCGGCGCAGTTCATCGGCGAAGCCGCCCTGGCCGGGTGGGGGCCGAGCCACAGCCCCGGGGACGCCGACCGACCCGGCCGGCTGGGAGGGCTTCAGTTGGTCCACCTGGATCGGATTGACCATGCTGATTTCAGATTTCCCGTGTTCCGATTATGGGACCGCTGCCGAGGATCCGGCCGCCGACGGTGCTCAAGGCGCCGCGGCCGCCTGCCAACCGTTCGATGGCGGTCTCCTTACGCCAGCAGCCGGATCGCCTGTTGCACCAGGTTGCGGGTCACCGAGAGCATGCCGGCGTTGATCTCGTAAGCCCGGCTGGCGGCCAAGGCGTCCACATATTCCATCGTGATGCTCACGTTGGGCAGTTGAACATAGCCGTGGGCGTCGGCGTCGGGATGTCCGGGGTCGTATTTCTGGCGCCCAGGCGAGGGGTCCAGTTCGACCCGGTCGACATGTACGCCCGGCCCGCCTTGCCCATCGCCCGTCATGAAAGTCACCGTCCGCCGACGATACGGAATTGGCCGTCCGTCCTCCTGCCGAGTCACTTCGGCATTGGCGATGTTGCCGGCGATCACATCCAAGCGTGTCCGCTGGGCCACCAAAGCCGAAGTACTGATGTCCAGCGCGCGAATCATGACATCCTCCTGACAATCCGCCCCGGCTGCCAAACCCGGGCCGCCAGCAGGGCTGAGCCTTCGCACACCCGAGGCCGGCCGCAGCCGGCCGGCTCAGGTCCGACCCAGACCGCCGGACTCAAAGGTCCGGCGCTGCGGGGTGTGGTCGGGCGGCGATGATCCGGGATCATGTGCTGCGGCCCCGAATAGCCTTCATCAAGCTTTCGAACCGTCCGCGCAGCAGATTCATGGCTAGCTCATAGGAAAGGGAGTTCGCGTTCACGTCCGCCAGCAGCGTTTCCAGCCGCGGGTTGGTTCCGTCGTGGAACAGCACATTCCAGGCCGGCTCAAGGGACGGCCGGACCTGCACCCGCCCGTCGTGCCCGGTCGAGAATTGCGCGTTGCCGCGCAGAATCAGCCGCTTCGATCCCTCCTTGGCGGCCTGCGTAAGGGCCTGGCGCAGGGAGGCCTGGAAGGCGGTCGGATCCAGGAGTTTGGTCTGATAATCGGGCGTGTCGAGATTGGCCAGGTTTTCGGCCAGGACCTGATGGCGCTGCTCGGCAAACTGGGCCGCAAGCTCCAGGGCGTGGGTGGTGCGAGACGCGATCAGTCTGTCGATCCACATAGGCGCTCACGCTCCGCAGGCCAGCAATCCCAACAGGGGCAATCGGCGTGCCGCGGTCGGCGGTGGCCGGGTCGGAGGCCGACCTCAGACCGTGGCCGCCGAGTGGCGCCGCCGCTCTTCGTGAAACGTGCCCTCCTCACGCCACTTTTTGAGCTTCAGCCCCAGGGTCCGCAGCCCGATCCCCAACGCCCGGGCTGTCTTCTCCCGATGGCCGCCAAAACGCTCCAACGTGCGGAGGATCAGATCGCGCTCAGCGTCGCTGAGGATTTGCCCGTCGCGGTACCGCAAGCCCGCGGCCGGTGCGACTGCGGTCTTGATTGGCCCGCAAAGCAGGCCCGCCAGAGCGGCGGCGGTGACCTCCCCGCCCGGCTCCAACACGCACACTCTTTCGCAGAGGTTCTGCAACTCGCGCACGTTCCCCGGCCAACTGTACTCTTGCAGGACCTTCATGGCCTCAGGAGTGAACCTGGGACGCTGGCGTCCCTCACCGATCACGCAGCGGCTGATGAAGTGCTCTATCAGCAGCGGGATGTCCTCACGTCGCTCGCGGAGCGGCGGGACCTCGATGGGCAACACGCTCAGGCGGTAATAGAGGTCTTCCCGGAACCGGGCCTTGGCGGCCCACTCGCGCAAGTCGCGGTTGGTGGTGGCGATCACCCGGACGTCCACCCGGCGGGTGATCGAGCTGCCCACCCGTTCGAACTCGTGCTCCTGAAGGACCCGCAGCAACTTGGCCTGCAAGGCGGGCGGGATCTCCGACACCTCGTCCAGCAGCAGAGTGCCCCCATCGGCCAGCTCGAACCGACCCTTGCGGAGACGGTCGGCGCCGGTAAAGGCCCCTTTCTCATGTCCGAACAGCTCGCTCTCCAGCAGGGTCGGGGAAAGAGCCGCGCAGTTGACACACAGCATGGGCTGGCCGGCCCGTGGGGAAGCGGCATGGATCGCACCGGCTATGACTTCCTTGCCCGTTCCGCTTTCTCCAGTGATCAACACGGTGGCCGAGCTGCTGGCCACCCGCTGGACCTTCTCCAGCACCAGGCGCATCGCCGGGGACTGCCCGATCAGCTCGTGGCCGCGGTCGAGATCTTCGATGGTCCGCCGCATGATCTCGTTGTCGCGGAGCAGGTTGCGCTCGCGCAGGGCGCGCTCGACCACGATCTCGATCTCCTGACCGGTGAAGGGCTTCTGAAGGTAATCGAAGGCCCCCAGCTTCATGGCCTCCACCGCACTGCCGACCGAGCCGTGGGCGGTCATCACGATAACCGGGACGTCGATTCCCAGGCGGCGCATCTCGCGCAGCAGACCCACCCCGTCCAATCCGGGCATGCGCAGGTCGGTCAGCACCACATCGAACGGGTGCTGCTTAAGCATGGTCAGGGCTTCCTGGGCGTTTTCATATGCGAAAACCTTGTGGTCCTGAGCGGCCAGTGTTTGCTGGAGCGAGTCCCGCATCATCGCCTGGTCGTCGATCACACAGATGCAAGCCATGGGTCCTCCTTGATTGCTCTGCCACGGCCCCGCGAGCCGTGGGCCGGTCCCGCTTTGAGCGCCGGGCCGGTTGCGCCTAGGCGGCGCTGAACTGCCGCACTTCCATCTCCTGCTGCTGGTCCGAATCGCTGCCCGAAGCCTCCGGCAGGGCCACGGTGAACTCCGCGCCGCCCTCGGGTCGATTCCGGGCCTCCAGCCGGCCCCCGTAGGCCTCGATCAACCGGTGGGCGATTGTCAGGCCCAGGCCGGTCCCGTGCTGCTTGGTGGTGAAAAAGGGGTCGAAGATGCGATGCCGGATCTCCTCCGGCAGGCCGGGACCCTGGTCGCAAACCCGAATCCGCACCTCCTTGTCGACCGCCGGCTCCACTTCCAGCCGGACCACCCGTCCCGGCGGGGAAGCCTCGGCCGCGTTCACGACCAGGTTGACCAGCACGCGTTGCAGACCGTCCGGGTCGGCCCGCACGCAGACCTCCGGATCGGCCAGGCCGGCCTCCAGGCTCACCTGACAAACCGCCAGAGTCTTCAGGGTTGCGTCCCGCACCCGGTCAATGATTTGCCGGACTGGGCAGGCCCGGAGCTGCCGATCCCGTGGGGCCAGGGCAAGAGTATCCTGGACGACCGCCTCGATGGCCTGGATGCCGGCCTCGATCTTGTCGATGAGCTGCAACGCCGATCCAAGCTGGTGGGCCCGGCACTGGTTCCGCAGCAAGCCGCTGTAGAGCTGGATCGCACCCAGGGGGTTACGCACCTCATGGGCCACGCCGGCGGCCAGTTCCCCCAGAGCGGACAGACGCCGCCGCAATTCCAGCTCCCGGTCCTTGCTGGCCAGCTCCTGCCGCAGTCGCAACACCTCCTCCTGAAGCGCCTGATGGGTGCGCTGAAGCCTCTCGGCCACGTCGGTGTACTGGCGGAGAAGCTCGGACAGCTCGTCTCCGGACTGGACGGCGGCCGGCGCCTGGCTGACGGTCGGGTAATCCTGCGACGATCTCATCCCTGCTCCCCAGACTCTGCTGCGGTGCTTTCCGGTTCGGCCAGGAAGCCTCAGCCGGCCAGATCTGCGGCCGAGGAGCCCCTGGCCGGTCCCGCCTGCCGGGCGTAGGCCAGGTTGGCGCTCTGCCCACCAGAAATACCACTCAGCTCCGCGGCCACCGACTGCTTCCGGGCGGCCAGCAGGGCCCCGTCCTCCTGATCGGTGCGCAGGATCACGCACAACAGGCCGTTGATCTCCTGGAGCAGGGTCGAGGCCCGGGCACGATGCTCGTCCGGCAGGTCGGCATAGGTGGCCTCCCAGTTCCGGCGAAATGGCGCCAGTTGTTCGTTCAGCTTCGCCAGCGTGGCCACATGCTCCTGTCGTTGGCGCAAGACCGAGAGCAACTGCTCAGGCTGGTCGCCGGCCAGCACCGATCGCTGCCGGCTGCTCAGCTCACGTAGCTGGTGATAGACGTCGCGCTGTTGCTCCAGCAACCGGATGAGTTGGTTGGGATCGAGTTGGGTGGCAGCGGTGGTCATGCAAAGGCTCCTGTTTAACAAATCCCAGTTGTTAGGGTGCGGCGGCAAAAACGGCCTGGAACAGCTCAGAGGGAAGCGACCACGGACAGGAAACGTTCCCAGTCGCCGCGGTCAGCCCCCCAACGGGGATACGCCTCGGCCGGTATGCCGCGCCACAGCCAGCGGGCCCGCTCAACCGCTCGGGCCGCCTCCGGCAAGTCGCCCAGCCGCAACAGGATGTTGGCGATCTGAACCTGGGCGGCCAGGCAGGCCGGGTGGGTCTCATAACGGGCTGCAATGGTCCGGTATGCTCGCAGCGCGTCCTGAAGCGAGTCCGGCTCGTTGACCTCGAACAGGCAGTCGGCGCGATAGAAGAGCGCCAGCCGGAGGTAAGCCTGCTGCGCGGGTTCGGGATCGGGGTTTTGGTCCAGGGCGGCCACCAGAGCCGCAAACAGTTCGGCGGCCCGATAGAAGCGTCGGCGACTTTCCGCCGCGGCCGCCACCTCGGACACCCCGGGCGGCGGAGAATCCCGCAGGCCATATGCGCTCTGACGATGGGCATCGGCCAGCATGAACTGGCCCCGGAAACGCTCCGAGTCGGCCGGGTACAAGCTCAGGAAATCCTGCCAGCGACCAATCGCCTCCGCATACCGCTTCTGCTGACCCAACAGGTCGCATAAAAGCAGCAACCCATCCCGGTAGGCGGTGGCGTCCGGGGTCACCCAGCCGTCGGTCAGCAGGCGGACCAGGGTCTGTTCCGCTTCGCCGAAATGCTCGGGCCCCAGCGCAATCAACACCTCCGCACTGAGCACCTGGGCCCGGGCCGCCTCCTCAAGCCGGGGGTACTCTGAGATCAGCCGGGCATAGCCCGCCAGAGCCAGCTCCAACTCGCCACTGGCCTGATCGGCCCGGGCCAGTTGCAGAATCGCCTGAGGCAAGAGCGGATGCTCAGACCGCCCGGCGATGAACTGCCGCAACACCCGACGTGCGTCGGCAATCTGGCCCGCTTGGTCGTACTGCCCGGCCGCGACCCACAGGAGCCGGGAAAGCTGCGGCTCGTCGAATTTGCACTGCTCGGCGGCCTGCTCCAGATGCCGCGCGGCCTGCCCGCGGTAACGGCGACGCAGGTCCAAGTCAGCGGTTCGATCCGCGGCAGCCTGAAAGGCCTCCGCGCACTCCTGCCGCAACTCCAACTGGCGGCCGGACCGGCCGACGGCTGCCAGATCGACCGCCAGCTCCAGATATGGGATCGCCCCGGCATAGTCGCCGGCCGCGCGCTGCCGCTGGAAGAGAGCCAGGGCTGCGTCCAGCAACTCGGCCGAGGCGGAAGGTCGAGACCGCTCCGATTGGAGCTGCTCAGCAACCGCCCGCAAGACCTCCAAAGCCTCGGTGTGCCGACCAAGCTGGCCCAAGGCCAGGCCGCGGCCGACCTGAGCCGCCAGCCGGATTTCCGGCTCCGGCTGCTGCTCGAGAACCGCCTGGAAGTCTGCGGCGGCCTGTTGCGGGTCCGCCTGGGCCAGGTGGATCTGCCCGATTAGACAACGATTGCGGCTGGGCAGGTGACCCAGCTCATCAAGCTGACGGTTGGGGCGACCCTCCTCAGCCAGCCACTGCTCAACCCAGGCCGCCAGCGGAGCGGCCTCCTCCACCCGTCCTTCACGCATCGCGATACAGGCCGACAGGTAATCCAGGTAACCTTTCGAATCAGAGGCAGTGAACCGGTCGCCGAACCGGGCGAGCAAATCTCGTGCGGCGGTGACGTCACCTTGGCTTAGCGAATCCTCTACCCCCTGCCGCAGCCCCCACCAAAACAGAGCCAGTGGGGTGGTGGGGTCGGCCAGCAACTGCTCCAGGGCCTGACGGCGCTGGGAGCCGGCCTGCGGAAGCTTCTGAAGGAGCTCGACCAAGGTGCGCAGGGCCAGTCGACGGTCGGTCACCTTCAGTTCCCCGGCCAGCGCGGACTGCAAGGCCGACACCGCGGCCTCGTCGTCACCCAGCCAATGCCGAGCCAGTGCCTCGCGCAGGGTCAGCTCAGGAGTCGTGGGGTGACCGCAGTCGCGGGCAGCCTGGCTGTGCTCCAGGAGCTTCCTGGCATTTAGCGGGTTGTGCACGGGCCGGTCGCGCTCGGCATGAAACAGCATGTCTGCCAGCCGGGCATGGAGTACAGCCTGCTGCTGGGTTGACAAGGGCGGCTTGAGTGTGAGCAAGCTGGCCGCCGCGTCCGCCGCCGCTTGTATCTGGCCCGCCTGTTCCAGGGCTGCGATGTCTGCCAGCAGGGCGTCGAAATCCAACGGCGAAGGCTTGGGGGTCAGTCGCAGCAGGGTGAAGATGGCCAGAGCAGCCGCGAGCATCGCCAGCGGCATCTGCCACCGACCGGTCAGCAGCCCGGGAACGGGTGTGGGCGTCGGCTGATCGCTCATCCTGAGCCTCGAGGCGCCTCCTGCGTATCTGCCGAAAGAGTAAAGTAGCGCTCCGCCCGACGTTTCGCCGCAGTCTCTGCGGCGACCGGCTTACCGGAGCGTTGCGCGAGCCGGGGCTCGCCGCTCCGTACCTGCTATCGGACGGTTTAGGCCGGCTTGTGCATCGAATTTGCGCCGTCAGTAGTGAACCGACGGGCCGGAAGAGCGCTACAGTCAGATAGGCCAAGGCCCCGATAAAAAACTAGGACCTTGGAAGCAGCAGGTGCAACATGCCGTCCACGGCTGCCGACGTTCTGCTGGTCAGCGACGATCGGGCGTTCTGCGAATTGGTGAGCACACACCGGCCGCCGGGAGCGACGCTGCAATGCCTTGGCCCCAAAGAGCTTGCGAGCCAGCCCGCGATTTGTGCGCGTCAGGTGTGGATCGACCTGGACTCGGCGACGGGGACTTGCTTGCCCAATGGGCCACGCCGAGTCTACTTTCATTCGCCCAGCCGGGTACCCGCCGAGAACCTGCCGCCGGGCCTTTTCATCCGCAAGCCCTGCACGGAGGCGGTGTTCGACGTTCTGTGGGCGGGTGTTGTCACCCGCGCCGGTAACGGTCCCGGTCCCAGGGCCGACTCGGCCGAACGGCACTTGCCGGGCTGGCTCCTCAATTTCCACGAGCTTAATCTCAAGGTACTGTGCCGGAAGTGTGTCGGCGAACTGCCGGCCCGCCTGGGCTACCAGCAGGCCTCCCTCTACCTCCACGACGCCCGACATGGCCTGCTCCGCCTGGCCGAGACCACTCACCGTCGGCCGATTGACCTGGCAGTCCAGACCGATGCGGCAGAATCGCACCTGATGGTCGCGGTGGCGCGCAGCGGGCAGATGCTGCGAACCGACCGGACCTCGGACGAGCTGACCGCCCGGGGCATCCGATTCCGACCGGATCGACTTTACCAGGACGACCACTGCCTGGTAGTGCCGCTGCGGAGCGAAGGGCAGTTATGGGGCGTGCTCTGCTTCAGCGGGCGGACGCAAAGCCCAGAGGTCGAGGTGGGGGTGCCCCTGGCCGAAGTCTTCAAGTTCATCGGCAAGGCACTGCATCATGCCTGCGCCTATGACCAGGCCCGCATTGAGGCCCGGGTGGACTCTCTGACGGGGCTTTTCAATCAGCGGTGGATGATTGAGGCCCTGGAGAAGGAGATCCGCCGGGCCCAGCGGTTCGGGACCGCTCTGTCGGTGGTCATGCTAGATTTGGACGGCCTCAAGACCGTCAACGACCAAAAAGGGCATGCCGCCGGCGACTGCCTGCTGCTCCATGTGGCCGGACGAATCAAAGCCGTTTTGAGGCAGTTCGACGGAGCAGCCCGCGTGGGTGGCGACGAGTTCGTGGTGATGCTCCCCGCCACCGGCCTGAAAGGGGCCCAGCAGGTCGGCCGGCGGCTGCTTCAGTCCATTCGAGACGAAGTGGTTCGATTCAACGACCACCCGCTGCCGATCACGGCCAGCGTGGGGGTGGCGGAATGGCGACCAGGTTGGGATGCCCGCACGCTGATCGAGGCGGCCGACCGGGCCATGTACCAGGCCAAGCGCCAGGGACGCGACCAAGCCGCCTGTTATGCCGCCGACGGCGACCTGGATGCCGACCAGCACTCTCCCAAGACTTCCGGCCGCAGCGTCGAGCCGGTGCGATGAAGGGCCGGGGGGCTATTCCTTGCCGAGGTAGGCTTTCGAGCGGGTGTCGACCCGGATAGTGTCGCCGATCTTGATGAAGAGCGGAACCCGCACGGTCAGCCCGTTCTCCAGGGTGGCTTCCTTGAGCACGCTGCTGGCGGCGCCCACTGAATGAGCTGGGGCGGCGGTCTGGGCCACCTTCAACCGGATCACCTCGGGCAGATCCAGCGCCACGGGCCGGCTTTCCACGCACAGCACCCGGTATTCCTCACCCTCCTTCAAGAAGGGCTCCCCCCCATGAAGTTGCTCGGCTGACAGGGTATGCTCCTCGAAGGTTTCGCTGTCCATGAACACGTGCTGGCCGCCATGCGGGTAAAGGTACTGCATGGTGCGGATCGCGTGGGGAACCTCCTCGATCGGCTCCAGCTCGGCCAGGGTCCGATCCACAGGCCGTCCATCACGGATGTCCCGCAGGGAGACATGCACGGTCGGACGCTGCTTGCCTGAGTGGCGTTCCTGATAGTCCGTGACGGTGTAGATGTGGCCCTGGTGACGGATCAGCATACCACGCTTGAGCGGAACGTTCATGGACAGCTCTCCGGGCTCAGGTTATCGCTATTATGATGACAGTATTTCCGCCGGGTACGCAATAGCCATGCCCGATCCGCTCCGACCGATTCTGGCCCGCCTCGGGCCGCCGCTGAGCGTCATCGCGGCCGGCCTGGCCGCGTACGCCACCAGCTTCAGCGGCGCAATGATCTTTGACGACCAGGCCATCCGGGTCAGCCCCTACGTCCGCAGTCTGTGGCCGCCCTGGCAGGCCCTTCGCTGGCCGGACGAGACCACCCTGGCTGGCCGGCCCCTGGTCTGCCTCAGCTTGGCGGTCAACTACGCCATCAGCGGAATGCAGGTCTGGAGCTATCACCTGCTCAACCTGGCAGTCCATGTCCTGGCCGGACTGACCCTGCTGGGAGTGCTCCGGCGGACCCTCCAGACTCCTGCCATGCGGCCCCGGTGGGGAGCCTCGGCTACCAAATTCGGGCTGACCGTGGCTCTACTTTGGACGGTCCACCCCTTGCTCACCGAATCGGTGACCTATATCACCACCCGCACCGAGTCGATGATGGGGTTATTCCTGCTGCTGACCCTGTACTGCGCGATTCGGAGCACCGCCGAACCAGAATCCCGGGGCTGGCAACTGGCAGCGGTAATCGCCTGCGGACTGGGCATGGCCTCCAAACAGTCGATGGTCGGAGCGCCGCTGCTGGTGCTGCTGTACGACCGGACCTTCCTGGCCGGGTCATTTCGTCGGGTACTGGGGCAGCGAAAAGGCCTCTACCTGGGCCTGGCCCTGACCTGGATTCTGCTGGCCGGCCTGGTCATCACCGGCCAGATGTCCAAGTCGGTGGGATTCGGTTTCGAGCGGCTGACCCCCTACACTTACGCTTTGACACAAACTACCGTGATTCTCCACTACCTGCGGCTGGCGCTCTGGCCGCATCCGCTGGTGATCTCGTACGACGATTGGCCGGTGGTCAGCTCGCTCGCCGCGGCTTGGCCACAGGCGCTGACGATTCTGGCCCTGCTGGCGGCGACGATTGCGGGCCTGCTGCGTAATAGCTGGCTCGGTTTTGTCGGAGCCTGGTTCTTCATCATTCTGGCGCCCACCTCGAGCTTCCTGCCCATCGTGACTGAGATAGCCGCCGAGCGGCGAATGTACCTGCCATTGATCTCGGTGCTGGTGCTGGTCGTATGGGCGGCATCGGCCGGCCTGGGCTGGGCGGCTAGCCGGTGGCCAGCGGCAGCCCGGACCAAACCCGCGATCAGCATCGCCCTGGCGGCAGCCGGGGTTCTGGCCGGCATAGCCGCCACCGCCAGACGGAATCTGGATTACCGGAGCGAGGAGACCATCTGGACCGATACGCTTGCCAAGCGACCCGACAACCTGATGGCCAAGAAGTGCCTGGCGGCAGTGCGCTACCAGCAAGGTCGATACGACGAGCAAATCGAACTGCTGACCGATGTGGTCCGGGCGGGTCGCGGCGGAGCGCCCACCCGCTACAACCTGGCGCTGGCCCTATCCCACCAGAACCGGCTGGCGGAGGCCGCCACTTACTACCAGCAGGCGATCAACCTGGACCCCAACCACGTCATGGCTCGAGCCAATTATGCCGATGTGCTGGCCGCCCTGGGCCGAACCGAGCAAGCCATCGAGCAACTCGCCTGGCTGACCGAACACCAGCCCCAGGAGGTAGCGACCCGACTGCGACTGGCGAGGCTCTATGAGGCGACCGGACGCCTGCCCGAAGCGGCCGAACAGTGCCGGGCCACCCTTCAGATCAATCCCACCGACCCGGCGGCGCACCGCCAACTGGGAGCTGTGCTGGCCCGCCAGGGCCGACTGCCGGAGGCCCGCCATCACCTGTCGGAGGCGGTCCGGCTACGGCCCGAGTCGATCGACCTGCGCCTGCAACTGGCCGAGGTTCAGATGCAGATCGGGGAGCTGGCCGCAGCTCGGCAACACATCGATATTGCTATCCGGGCCTGGCCGGATCGGGCCGAGCCGCATTATCATCTGGCCACCCTGTTGGTCTTGCAGGGGAGAATGGCCGAGGCGATTGAGGCCTACCGAGCCTGTTTGAAACTTCGACCGAGCTGGGCGGCCGCGGCCAACAACCTGGCCTGGGTTCTGGCGACCGCCGCCGACGAGCGTCTCCGCAACCCGACCGAGGCCGTACGACTGGCCGAGCAGGCTTGCAACCTGGAAGGCTGGGACAATCCGGGCGACCTGGATACGCTGGCGGCCGCGTACGCCGCCGCCGGTCGCTTCGAAGAAGCGATCCGGACCGCGAGCCGGGCCATCGAGCTGGCCAGCGGGCGGGGGCAGGCCGAGGCGGCAGCCGAGATCGAGCGACGACTGGCCGAATACCGGGCCGGTCGACCATTCGTGGACCGGTCAACGGCCGCCAGTCAGCCCGCCGAAGGAACCCACTAGCATGGCCCCGGATCGCCGCTAGCCACAGACATTCGAGGTACTGAGACTGGTCAGGTGGGAGTTTGACATGACTTACCTGCTGGTGACCTGCTTGCTGATCATCGTGGCCCGTATCGCCGATGTATCACTGGGCACCATCCGAACGATCAACGTGGTGCAGGGCAGGCGACATCTGGCGCTGGTGCTGGGCTTCTTCGAGGTTCTGATCTGGGTCTTCGTGGTGTCCCGGGTCATCAGTCAGATCCAGCAGCCGATCTACGCGGTCGCCTATGCCCTGGGCTTCGCCCTGGGGAACTACGTCGGCATGACCATCGAACAGCGGCTGGCGCTCGGTCGACAGGTGGTCCGGGTCTTCACCAGAATCGGACCGGAAATGGCCGCCGCCCAGCGGGAAGCCGGGTTCCGCGTAACCCAGTTCGACGGCTACGGTCGCGACGGCCCGGTCCAGGAACTGTTCATCGAAGTCGGTCGGCGGGACGTGGCCAAAGTCATCGCCCGGGCCCGAGCCCTGGACCCCAGATGCTACTACATGGTGGACGACGTACGCGTGGTTTCCTCGGCCAGCGCGCAGAGTCGCGAATCCACCGGCTGGCGGGCCCTGCTGAAAAAGAAGTGACTGGGGTCGATCAGGACGGAAAAGAACTGCCGGCCTACCCCTCCCGGCCTTCCTCACCATCAGCCTGCAACTCGATCCCCATCTCGAACCACCCGTCGCGGTAGGACCGACAGCGAACTACGTGCCCGTGGACAAACCGCCCCACCCAGCTCTTGCGCAACGGATACACCCGCACGGGCCGGGCAACCTCGATCGGGGTGGGACTCAAAACGCCCAGCCCGAAACGCGAGAGACTATGGATCGTGACCTGGATGCCGGCTTCTTCATGGAGCCCGCCCTCCGAGGTCCGGGTCAGCGGGTTGATGCGAGCCGGGCAGTCGCACTTGTAACGCTTGTTCTGCCGGCGTTCGCGGCCGGCGGCCTGAGGCTCCTTAACCAGGCCCGCCTGCACAACCTGGTCAGGTACGCCTCGCAGCAGCCGAACCCAGGTTCCGACCACCTCGCGGTCGTACCAGTGCGGCGTGCCGGCCTGGAGTTCCAGGATCGCATCGGAGATGGTAAGGGCGCTGCGCTTGAAAGGACGGATGCCGGTCATCGCGTCGAAGCAGTCGACCACCGCGCAAATGCGGCTGACCGGCCCGATCTGTTCCCCGACCAGCCCGTCCGGGTAGCCGCTGCCGTCCGGCCGTTCGTGGTGCTGTCGGCAGACCTCAACCACCAGCTCAGGGATCTGGGCATAAGTCCGCAAATGAGCGCTGCCCGTCGCCGGATGCTGCCGGATCACCTGCCACTGCTCCGGCGAAAGCTTGCCGCGTGCGTTGAGAACCTGCTCCGGCACGAAAACCTTGCCGATGTCGTGCAGCAGGCCGGCCTGGCAGATGCGGACCAGTTGCTCACTGTCGCGATAGCCCAGCGCGTGAGCCAACGGAACCATCCAGGTTGCGACGTTGACCATGTGCGTGGCGGTATAGAAATCGTGGTGGGAAGCTGCCACCAGGTGCGCGAAAGCCTGCGGATCGTTCAAGACCAGCGTGGAAATGGAGCGTGAGAGGGTCTCGACCCGGCCCGAGTTGGCGATCAGATCCGGGTCGGCCAGCAGCTCGTTGACCAGCTCGATGCTGGTCTCATAAACGATGGAGCACTTCTCGGCCACCGCCAGCTTCGGATCCTCGACCGCCTCCATCACCGCCTTCTCGACTTGGTTACGATAAGTGGCCTGGTCGGCGATGCGGATATAGACAAACCGCCGGCCGCTATCCAAAAGGCGTTGCCGGTCCTCGGCGGTGAACGGCACCTCCGGAGCGCGATAAAGCGCAAAACCGGACGCGTCCCCCTCCGCCGAACCGGAATTCCAGTTACGCAGGTAGATCGCAATGCCCTGCAACGCGGTGTGCGGAACGCGCCCCAACGGGACCGGCAGTAAGCCGCTGCGAACGGGGTGCTGCAAGGACCCGGCGCCGCCCGAACGGACCAGTTCCTGCTCGGTCGCCATGTCCATGGCCGGTTTTCCGTCGGTTATCTGACAACCCGCGTGCGGCGGCGAAAGATGTTCAGCCCCCGCAATGAGCAACCCCGGGCTCAGGTGACCGGGGTTTCATCGAAATGGCAGTCGCCGATCTTTAACTGTGGGAGCTGCCCAGCGGTGCGATAATCGCTCGGGCGGAACCGCCATGCGGTCCGAGAACGGATCACTTGGCCGGCTGGTCGACCTCATGGCGGCTGAACCACATGCTGACCAGGGTTTGCAGCAGGATGCGCATGTCCAGCCACAGGCTCCAGTTCCGAATATAGTACATGTCATGCTGGATGCGTTTGTGCAGTGAGGTGGCTCCGCGCCAGCCGCGAACCTGGGCATAGCCGGTCATGCCGGCCTTCATCTTGTGCCGCAGCATGTAGTTGGGAATCTCGTGGCGGAAGGCGGCCACGAATTCCGGCCGCTCCGGCCGCGGCCCCACCAGCGACATGTGACCGGCCAACACATTGAACAGGTTCGGAAGCTCGTCCAGACTGGTCCGTCGCAAGAAAGACCCGATCCGCGTGCGGCGGGAATCATGGGTGCGGGACCAAACCGGGCCTTCCGCCTCGGCGTCCTGCCGCATCGTGCGGAACTTGAGCATGGTGAATTCCTGCCCATCCAGCCCCATGCGCCGCTGACGGTACAGGACCGGCCCCGGGCTGCTCAACTTGATCAGTAAAGCGATGATCGCCATGGCCGGCAAAGCCGTCAGCAGACACAGGCCCCCCACCACCAGGTCGAAGCCGCGCTTGACCATGGCGTTCCACCCGTACAGCGGCGTCTGCCGCAGCGACAGTATGGGCACGTCGTCCAGTCGGCTGACATTCGGCCGCATGGCGAAGGCGGGGTCGATGTCCGGCACCAGCCGCACGTCCGCCATGCACTGCGACAAGGCGGCCAGAACCGAATTGATCCGCCCGGCCTGGCTGGTCGGCAACGCGATGAAGACCGAATCTACCGGGTAGTGTTCAACGATCCGGTCCAACTCCGAAAGCGGACCGCGGACCGGCACCCCCCCAACCACCTGCGGCCCCTCCCGATCGTCCACGAAGTACGACACCTCAAAGCCGGTCCAGCGGTTGCGCCGCAGGGCCTGGAGCAGCCGCTGGCCGGTCCGGCCGCTGCCCACGATGGCCGCATATCGGCGGTTGTACCCGTGGCGGCGCAAATAGCGAACCAGGCCCCGGACGCTCAGTCGAAACAACGTGAAGAGCGTGGTCCCGACCACCGCGTAGGTAGCCACGAACTGCCGGGAGATCTTGTTCGTCTGAGGCATAGCGTAGTCGATCACAACTACGACGATGGCGGCCACCACGAAAGCCTTGAAAATGTCCCGGACTTCCCGCCACAAACCCTCGCTCCGGCGCGGACGGTAAAGGTGCAGCCGGTAGAAAATCACCAGGTGAGCCAGCACGATCAGCGGAAGCATGGGCAGGAAGCGGTCCCGAAGGGCCGGAACGCCCTTGGCCGGATCAACCGGCAAAAGCTCGAAACGCAGCCAGTAACTGGCTAACCAGGCGACGCTGATCGCCAGCCCGTCGGCCACCATCAGCAAAGCCAGCACGAGTTGATGATGCTGCTTGAGCATGCCAGCCCAGACGCTCCCGCTGAAAATTATGCCCGGCCGGCCGGAAGGGTCAAAGCCCCGGTGCGCCGACCGGCCCGACAGCCAGGGCCCCGCGCGACCGCGCGTCAGCCGGGCGGCCCAGACAGAAAGCCAAGCCCCTCGGGTGAAAACTCGTCAGCTCGTCTTCGACGCCGACCGGGCTTCCGCCGGGTACAGCAGCCCGTTCTCCAGACGCAGTACCCGGTCGGCCTGGGCGGCGATCCCGGCATCGTGTGTGACCAGGACAATGGTCTGCCCCTCCCGATGCAACTCACGCAGCAAGTCCATCAGCTCGGCACCGGCGGCCGCGTCCAGGTTGCCAGTCGGCTCGTCGGCAAACAGGACCCGCGGCCGATGTACCAGGGCCCGGGCGACCGCCGCCCGCTGCCGCTCGCCCCCCGAAAGCTCACTGGGCCGATGCTTCAACCGATCCGCCAGACCCACCCGCTCCAGTACCCGCACTGCCTCGGCCCGGGCCGCACGTCGCCGCCGCAGCCAGCCCCAACAGCTACTGCCGACCTTGCAGGGAAGCATGACGTTCTCCAGCAAGTTGAGTTCGGGCAACAGGTGGTAGAACTGGAAGACAAAACCGAAGTGTTGGCGGCGGAGTCGGACCCGACGCCGCTCGGTCGCGTGCACCAGCCCCAGCCGGGCCAGTAGCAGCAGGACCAGCACCAACAGCAGTCCGCCCAGCAGGCCGAAGGCCCAGGCCAAACCATAGAGAGAAACGTGCAGGACGCGTGGCACGTTGGGAAGCAGCCAGGGGAAGATCAGCAAGAACAGTGGCAGGCCCACCAGCAATACCAGCAACAGGCACTTGAGGGTCAGGAACAGCCCCTTTTGCAGCCCCCGCAAGGCGGTCTCCAGCCCGACCGCCAGTCGGCCGGCCCGGCTGCGGGCCCCCAGGACCGGCTGACCGGCAAAGGTCACGTCCCCCCGATCGGGCACGTCCAGAGCACCGAGGATGTGAAGGAGCGTGCTCTTGCCGCTGCCAGACTTACCCATGATGGCCACGAACTCTCCGGCCGCGACCCGCAGGTTGCACCCACGCAGCACCTTGAGTCGGCCATGCCCCATGGCATAGGAGCGATGGATGCCTTCGGCCACCAGCAGAGCCTCATTCATGGCGGAGGGCCTCCACTGGTTCCATGAAGCCGGCGTGCAGAGCCGCCACCAGCGACCCGAGGGTCGAAGCGGCAATCGCGGCCGCGATCACCAGGGCCATATCGGTGTCCCGCACCGTGTTGGGGATGGTATCAAAGGAGTAGACCGAGCGATCCCAGACCTGCCAGGCCGGATTGAGGCTGGTCAAAAAGTCCTGAATCTCGTTGATGTACGTGACGAAGTAATAGCCCAGGATGGTGCCCAGAATGCTCGCCACAACCCCGATCGCCGCCCCGTAGACCACGAAGATGGCGGCCACTCCGCCGGGCGAGCCGCCGATCGCCTTGATAATTCCAATGTCCCGGGTCTTTTGCAGGACGATCATGTAGAGGATGCAAAGTACCAGAACGAAGGAGACCAGCGAGATGATGCCGAACAGGATGGTGACGAGCTGCCGCTCTTTCTCGACCGGAGCGATGATGTGGGCCTGGGATTGCTCCCAGGTCATCGCCTCGATGTAGCTGATGAGCTGAATCTCGCTGGGCGCCAGCCGGGAGGCGAAACGGGGGTCGCCCGCCAGGCTGTGATAATGCTTCTCCAGCCGGCGGGCCAGCTCGTGCGGCTCGACCCCCGGGGCGATCTTGATCTGGATCTGCGAACAGCGGGCCGGGACCGCCCCGATCGTCTCGCCGCTCTGCGGGTCGATCCGCTCGGCCTGGTTCATTTGCAGCAGCCTTTGCAGCAGGTCGAAGTCGCAGTAGACGTGCTGGGAGTCGATCTCGTATATCCCGGTCCGCGAGTCGTCCGCGTAGCGGAAGGCCGATTTGACCGGGGTGTCGAAGACGCCGCCCTCGCTGACCGGGAGCATGGTCAGCGTCACCAGGCAGCCTCGCGGATAATAGGACAGCCGCTGATACTTCCCGTCCGGCAGGCGCTTGGCCAGGATGTCGCGTCCGATAATCAGCCCCGGCTGAAAATCGCCAACCATCTGTGGGGGCCCGAATCCGTCCACCATTTCGTACACCCCGGGAATGGTGGGCAGGCCCGCCGCTCGGCAGATCACGCTCCACTCGCTGTCCGGAGACTCGTCATCCACGATGCCGGCCGCCCAGCTCTTCTCCAGAGCCGCCTGGTAAGGAGCCGGGAGCCTCGGCCGCGGAACCTGAAGCGGGGAGCCATTCTCCAGCCGCACCTCCACCGGCTCGGCTTCCAGATCGAACCCCAGCAGCGGCTGCTGTTGCGCCTCCAGCGTGGTCGTGCCCGGGTAGTGCTTCTCGTAGAACAGGCTCTGCTTGAAGGCATTCACCTGGTACACATCCGCCAGCCGCAGCCCCACCACCCGCACCGTGTTGGTCTGCGCCGTCCCCTGGAAACGGAGCAGGCCGAAAGAGTAGAGCACCGGAGTGGCCTTCACGATCTCCGGCCATTGCGTGATGTCGGCAATGAACTCTTCGTAAAGCGGGAAACCGCTATAGGAGCGGTTATCCACAATGATGTCGCCCAGCAGGCCGCGGGCCTTGGCCTTGAGCTGGTCGAGAAACCCCCCCATCACCGACATGACGATCAGGACCATCGCGGTGCAGAGGGTGACCGCCGCGATCGCGAAATACGCGATCCGCCGCCTGCGCAAGTAGCGGAACGTGAGGAAGAGCTTGTACACGGCGGCTTGTTATACCGCCTGGCGTTGGTCGCGGTCCAATCCGATACGGATCGGTCGCGGCTATCCGGTAAGCAGGGCTACGAACGCGTTGATGTCCGCGAAGCCCACCACGCCGTCCCCGTTGATGTCCGCGTGCATTATGTCGCACTCCGGGTACATCTCCTGGTAAGCCTCGGCATTGGTCATGGCCAGGACGAACGGGTTGATGTCGGCGAAACCCACCACCCCGTCGCAGTTCATGTCCCCGGCCTGGGCTGGGGGCTGAGCATAAAAGACGATCACCGAAGGCTGGCCCGAGTAGCCCAGCACCAGGTCGGGCCAGCGGTCGCCGTTGATGTCCCCGAAAGCCAACGCGGTCCCCACCGCGGCCGAGTCGTAGGTCCAGGAAGGCGTGGGAGACAGCGCTCCGTTCTGGTTAAGGTAGATATGGGCCTTGCCGTCGGAAAAATGGATTTCAGCCAGGTCGGGTCGGCCGTCGCGGTTCACGTCGCAGAAGCGGAGGTCGCTGTGTCCGAAGTAGGTGGCCTGAGAGGACCAGACCAGTGACAGGGTCCCGCCCTGGTTCTCATACAGCCGGGTCGGATCGTGCCCCAGTGCCAAATCGGGCCAGCCATTGGCGTCCACGTCGGCCCAGGCCACGCCCTTGTCGTCATCGGAGTTCCCGGTGGTCCAGACTGGCGTGGTCTGAAGCGTGCCGGCGATGTTCTTGTAGATGCCGCTTTGAAAGTTCACCCATTTGGAGACCGCCAGGTCTTCCCAACCGTCGCCGTCATAATCGGCGAAAGCCAAAAAGTTCTGGATCGAGCTTTCCGCAGATTGCCAACTGGGGACGGTCTGAAGCACCCCGCCGACGTTGCGGAAGACGTACATCGGCCGGTACGGATCGCTGGGGCTGTTGCCCTGGTTGGCGGTCGCCACGTCGATGTCGCCGTCGTGGTCGAAGTCGAACGGCAGAGCGTAGTTGTTCCAGGCCAGGCCGGGTTCTTGGCTGCTCCAGCCCGGAGCCGGACTGGGCCCGGTCGGTCCACCCCAGTAGATCACCGAGGGGGACATGGCATAGCCGCCGTTGGCCGCGAAGATATCCAGGTACCCGTCGCCGTTGATGTCCGCCACCTGAACATCGCCGGTGGAAACCTCGTCGGTCGATACCCAGGACGGAACGGCCTCGAGCTGTCCGCCGGTGTTGTAATAGATCAGGTTTTCCCAGTCAGTGTACGGCGGATAGCTGTCAGACTTGTAACAGCCGACCACCACGTCTGGCCACCCGTCATTGTTCATGTCGGCGACCTGGAGCCCCCCAACCTGACGGCGGAGCGTGTTCTGCCAATCCGGAGTGGTACCGTAGGGCACGCCGACCTGCCGCACCACCACTGTGCCATCGGTCGGCGAGGGCTCGACCACCACCGTCCAGTGCCCATCATCAGAAACCTCGATCTGCGGCCGGTCCGACTGATCGGCTGCGGTGAAAGCGGTGAGCAGACCCAGAGCAACCACTGCCGGAACCAGCTCGGTGTTCATGATTCTTCCTCGGGCTACAGGCTTCAGATGTACCCGGATTATACCCGATTCGACCCGGGCTGAGAACTTCATTCGCCGGCAAACCCGCGCCCGCGGCTATAATGGTCGCCCATGACGGACCCGGAGCGCCTGCACGTCAACGAAATCATTCACTCGATCCAGGGCGAGGGCACCCGGGCCGGGCTGCGCTGCGTGCTGATCCGCTTGGCCGGCTGCCATCTCCGCTGCACCTGGTGCGATACGCCGGAAGCGTTCACACAGGGTCACTGGCGAACCGTCGAGCAGGTGTTGGCCGAGGTCCGCACAATGGCCTGCCCGACGGTCGAGGTCACCGGCGGCGAGCCGCTGCTTCAACCCGCAGTCTACCCCCTGCTGACCCGCCTGGCCGACGAGTTCTCGGACGTTCTGCTGGAAACCAGCGGCACCCTGCCGATCCAGCAGGTCGATCCGCGGGTGGTCCGAATCGTCGATGTCAAATGCCCCGGCAGCGGCCAGGCCGACCAGAACCATTGGCCGAACCTGGAACAGCTCACCCGGCGCGACGAAGTCAAGTTCGTCCTGGCCAACCGTGGGGATTACGATTGGGCCAAAACGATACTTCAGCGCTACGATCTGCTGACACGTTGCCCGGTGATCTTTTCGCCGGTGCACGGCAGGCTGAAACCGGCGGACCTGGCAAGCTGGATTCTGGCCGATCGGCTGAACGTGCGGCTGGGACTGCAACTGCATAAGCTGATCTGGCCGGGCGTCCGCAGCGGAGTCTGAACGTGGGGATGTGAGCAGATGGGAACGCGGCGGCGTCGGCGCCCGTCCTTGAGATGCCGGAGAACGACTCGCGATCCCAGCCCTGGAGCAGTCGATGCGGGTGCGGCTTTCCAAGACTTTCAGCTTTGAGGCGGCCCACTACCTTCCAACCTTCCCCGAGGGCCACAAGTGCCGTCGATTGCACGGGCACAGCTTCAAGGTCGAGGTCCAGGTGGAAGGCGAGGTCGATCCCCAGACCGGCTATCTGATCGACTACGGCCAGATCAGCTTGGCCTGCGAACCGGTCCGCCAGAGCCTGGATCATTACTGCTTGAACGAGATCCAGGGGCTGGAGAACCCGACCGCCGAGAATCTGGCTCGGTGGATCTGGGAGCACCTCAAGCCTCGACTGCCGTGGCTGTCAGCGGTGATCGTCCACGAGACCTGCACCAGCGCTTGCCAGTACCAGGGCCAGGCATAGCGGACCGGCCCCCCGGATGGCCAACCCCTCACTGACACGCTTCGGACCCCTCCGTAATCCGCCCTCGGGGGCCGTCGGTGTGAACCCGATATCGGGCAGGGTCATCGCCCAGCCCCTCGTACCGGACCTCCAACGAAGTGCCCCGATAATCCGCCCAATACCAGCCGACCAGCAGCTCGCCGTCCGGACCGGGGCGATTCAGCGTCACACAAGGCACCACCAGGTATAAGGTCGGCGAGTGAGGCTTATGCTGTTGAATTTCCTCGAGCGCCCGCCGCGCTTGAAGACGAGCATTGACCGTCGCCGCCAGCAGATAGCGGCAAGCTGGATCGATCCGCCCCGCATCCAGCAGCAGACTCACCCGGTCGATCCCGTCAGCCGTGAAGGTCTGACGCAGGTCCTCGCAGGCGGGCAGCGGCTGGCCGACCAGCAGGGCGTGCAAAGCGCCGCAAGCCGTGGAATCGGCCTGATACCGCTGCATGGGCCCATATCTGATTGCTGCCGGATGATCCCAGGCCGCCACGTGCCCGTTGATCTTGACCAGCAGAACCTTGAACGCCTCACGCGCGGCGGGCGTCGCGAAATGATGTTCCGCGATCGACAGCGACCCGGGTTCGTGCCGCGCTCCCAGATTGCAGGTCCGCAGCGGGGCTTGCACCCCGGACTTCAGCTCGGGCAACAGACGCGCGACGAACTGGCGCTGGAAGATCAGGCTGCACTCCAGCTCAGATTCGTCCGAGCAGGTGACCGTCAGCGCCCCCACCACCGGGGCGCCGGTCTGCCGCACACACTGGCATAAGGCCGCGTTCACCCGGGCCGGATCAGTTTCCAACCCGATAATCTGACGTAGCGTATTCACCGGGCACATCTTATCCGGCCCGACCCGGCCCAGCCAGCCGGCGCCGAACCAGCCAGAAACGCCTTCGCAATTGACGCGCGCGGCAAATGGCCAATACGATCTGGCCGGCGCGGCCTGCCGAGCAGAACAGCCGGCCGGAGGTGCGAAAGTGGAGAAGGACTCCCCGGCCCCAGGAGCAACCGGATCCGTCGAGTCGTCCGACCCGGGCGGCCGGTCCGCCTCGCCCGATTCGAAGCCGCCCGGGCCGCAGGACCTCCAGCCCTTGCCCGTGGACCTGCTCTCGCCGCAATTAACCTGGCGTGCAGTAGCGACCGGGGTACTGCTGGCCGCAGTTCTGTGCTGCTGCAACATCTATACCGGACTGAAAACCGGTTTCAGCTTCAACATGGCCATTACCGCGGCCTTGCTGGGCTACGGCGGATGGACGGCTCTCCGCGGCCTGCTGGGAGTCCGCAAGTTCGGGATTCTGGAAAACAACATCAACCAGACCGCCGCTTCGGCCGGGGCGTCGGTCGCGTCCGCGGGGCTGGTAGCCCCGATCCCCGCCCTGGCCCTGCTGACCGGTCAGAGGCTGCCCTGGCACTGGCTGGCACTGTGGGTGTTCTCGGTCTGCATGGTCGGCATCGTGGTCGCCATCGGCTTGCGCCGACAGATGATCCTGGTGGACAAGCTGCCTTTCGCCGTGGGCATCGCTACCGCCGAAACCCTGCGCGAGCTGTACGCCAAGGGCCGGCAGGCAATCCGGCGGGTGGTCGCCCTGGGGGCGGCGGCGGTGGTGGCCGCCCCGCTCGAGCTGGCCACTCAGTTCACACTGCCACTGGTGGGCCGGAAACTGCCCAGCGTGCTGGGAGCGGACTTCACGCTCCGGGGCATGTCGGCGAAGTCCCTCACCTTCGGGCTCAACTCGACCCTGCTCATGTACGCGATCGGCGGGCTGGTCGGAACGCGTCCCTGCCTTTCGATGGCCATCGGCGCCGTACTCGCGTGGGGAATACTGGCGCCGCTGCTTATTCGAAGCGGACATCTGCCCCTGGAGGTCACTGAACCACTGGCCAGAATGCCGGCCGAGGTCCGGTTGCCGCCCGAGCCGGAAGGTCATCTGCGCTTCGACCACCGCAAGGGCCAGCTCACCTGGCGCGGCGTGATGACCCCCCAGCAGCGCCAGCACCTGCTGGACCAGAGCGACGATCCGCTCTTCCAGGAAGCCATCGGCAAACTCTACCTGCGGTCGCAACTGGAGTGGTCCGTCCCCCTGGCCGACCTGCCGGCGGAAGTCTCTCTGCCGGAGAGCGGGCCGGTCCGGTTCGACCGGCGCCGCCGACTGCTGGTCGCCCGGCAGGCTCTGGACCGCCACGCCTGGTCGACGCTGCGCCAAAACAGTGACGACCCTGCCTTCCGCCACGCCCTGGACGAGCTGTATTCGCTCTTCACGTACACGACCACCCGCCCGATCCAATTCAGTGAGCCGCTCTCCGAGCTGCCGCAAGGACTGAACACTCAGGCAGTCCGCGTCAGCGGCATCCGTTACGACCGGCAGCGACGGCGGCTGGTGGCCACTGAAAGGCTGAGCCAGACCGCAGTGGAAGCGCTGACCAGAGAGGCGACCGACCTGGCTCAGGCCAATTCGTCGCAGGCCGCGGCCTGCCAGGAACTTATCTTAGCCCTCAAACGACTGGAAGCTCGAAGCAACCTGCCGCTCTGGCCGTCCGAGGTGTCAATCCCGCCAGAACTGGGCGAGGTCGTGTCGTGCGATCCGAATGGGCAAGTACTCCGGGCCCGCGGCGTGTTGACCGAAGCCGACCTCCACCGGCTCGAGGAACTCCTGCCCGCCGACCAGCCGGGATACTTCGACCTCAGGGCCACCCTCAGAAGCTTAGCCGATCGCAGCCGGCTGACCCGGGCCGAACCCGACTACCGCAGCGTGGTGAACTGGCTGCTCTGGCCCGGTGCGACGCTGATGGTAGTGGCTTCGCTGGTCTCGCTGGCCTTCTCCTGGCGATCTATCCTGGCCAGCTTCCGGCCCCGGCGCTCCAAACCCCAAGGGCACTCAGCCAACACCGGCGATCTGTCACCGGCCACATTTCTGCTCGGACTGGCGGCGGCTTTGCTACTGTCTGTCGGGCTCCAGACGTTTTTGTTCGGGATCGCGTGGTGGACCGCGGTGATCGGAGTCCTCATCGCGTTCCTGCTGGCAACCGTCGCGGCCCGCGTCTCCGGCGAAACCAACATCACTCCGGTCGGAGCTATGGGCAAGGTGACGCAACTGCTCTTCGGCGTGATCGCGCCCGGTCGAGTGGAACCGAATCTGATGGCCGCGAACGTGGCCGGAGGAGCCGCCAGCCAATGTGCCGACCTGCTGCACGACCTGAAGTGCGGGTACCTGATCGGCGCCAGCCCGCGCCGGCAGGTGACCGCCCAGGTTTGCGGGGCGGCTGTCGGGGCGCTGGTCGGTTCGTTGGTTTACCTGATTCTGATCCCCAACCCCTCCGAGCAGTTGATGACCGACCAGTGGGCTGCACCGGCCGTCGCGGCCTGGAAAGCGGTTGCCGAGCTGTTCAGTACTGGCTTTCGAGCCGTCCCTCAAGGCACGCCTCTGGCCATGCTGATCGCCGCCCTGGCGGCCACCCTGCTGACCGTCCTGGAAAAGGCGGTGCCTCAAAGGGCTCGCGTGCTGGTGCCCAGCCCCGCCAGTTTGGGACTAGCTTTCGTCATCCAGGCCTCCACCAGCCTGACCATGTTGGCCGGAGCTCTGGCCGCCGCGCTGTTAAGCAGGCTGTGCCGTGACTGGAGCCGCCGATTTTTGGTCGCAATCTGCGCCGGGGTCGTGGCCGGCGAAAGCATCAGCGGCGTGGCAACCGCTCTGGTGAAGATTCTGCGCGGCTAGCAGGCACACCCAAACCGCCTCAGTTCAGCCGCCCCCGGTTGACGGCTGCCCGCGGCTCTGCCAAAGTGTTGAAAGGTCGCCGAAGTGGCGGAACTGGCAGACGCGCGGGATTCAAAATCCCGTGGCCGCAAGGCCGTGAGGGTTCGAGTCCCTCCTTCGGCAGTGCTTGTGCCGGTCCAGGAGGCGGTGGCTGGCCGCTCTGCGCCCCCGCAACCTCCGGGCCCTACAGGATGTGAGGAAAAGCCAAGTTGCAACGCGGTCGGCCGGACGCGGCACAAGGCCGCTTCCTGCGATTCCGCACACCTGTTCTCTTCTGGCCGCGTTTCCGGGTCGCTCAACCGGGCAAGGGGTGATTGGCGGTGGGCAAACGTGGCAAAGCCCGGACGCGTTTTGAGCCTGCGGCCGCGACGGCGGTCGACCAAGCCGATCAGCGAGCCGCTGGCTGGACGGCTCCGGGCTGGGCCCAAGCCGGTCTGGGGGCGTTCTTCCTGGTAGCCTGTGCCTTCGGCGTGCTGGAGGTTCACTACTCCAACGACACCTGGATCGGTCTGGCTGCCGGCCGGCAAATCATGACTCAGGGCCGCGTCCCTACCACCGACCAGTTCAGCTATACCTTTTACGGACAAACCTGGTACAACCAGAACTGGCTGAGCCACGTCTTCTTCTGGCTGCTATATGACAAACTCAGCCCCAACGCCGTCGTCCTGGGAACCTGGGCAGTGGGGGTCGGGATCTTCAGCATGGTCCTGGCGGCTACCTGGGTGCGGTGCCGCTCTTGGATGGCCGCGACCGCCGCGGCCGGGATCGTGGCCTTCGCCTGCCGCGACTGGCTGAGCATCCGCCCGGCAACCATCCAGTTCCTGCTGCTGGCGGCCCTGTGGCTGTCACTGTCGGCTTTGGCCAGCCAGGGGCGGCCAGGCCACCAGGCCGGGCCGAAGGGCAAGCGCGGGGCAGGCTTTGAGAAGCCGGCCGACCGGCCGGGCCATCGCCGCTGGTGGCCGCTGATCCTGCTGCTGGCGGTCCTCAGCGTGTGGACACACGCCCATGGCAGCTTCGTCCTCGGTTTCGGCCTAGCCGCCATGTTCCTCGGCTGCAACCTGCTCGCCTGGGTTTTCAGGCGACCGGCAACTATCAGCCGCGGACAGTTTCTGGCGTTGACCGTAATCGGACTGGCTACCGCGGTCGCCGGGGCGGCTCTGAGCCCATTCGGGATCGAAAACTACACCCACCCGCTCAAAGTTGTGGAAAGCGCGCTGTTCCGGCAAGTGGGCGAATGGGTGCCGCCCTTCCGGGAGGCCGACCGGTTTCCGCCGGTGAATCGGTTCTGGGTCGCTCTGTCAATCGCGATCGGCGTTCCACTGGTGACCCTGATGCTGAGGGGGTTTGCCCGCGGGTCGGAGGCGGATGACCACGCGGATGCCCGCGCGCGCCTGCCACGCTACAGTCTGCCGACGGTTTTGCTGGACCTGGCGTCAGTCGGCGCGGGACTCTACTGGGCGATGTTTGCCCGACGTTTCGCGCCTACCTTTTATATCCTCGCCGCGCCCGCGCTGACTACTTTCACCATCTGGCTGGCCGGTTCGCTTCCGGCCCGCCTGCAACGCAACCTGGCGACCGCACTGGTCTGCGGGGCCTGGGTGGCGGCCGGCGTCCTGGGCTTCGTCACCTACCGCTTCGCATACCGTGATCTGGTTGCGGACGTCCAACCCGATGGGGATTACACGCTGCTGGACCGGGTCACGCACAACGACCACAGGCTGCGGATGGTGATCGAGTTCCTGAATCGGAACGGCCTGGCCGCCAACGTGATGTCCGAATGGAAGGTGTCGGGGGCGATCATGTTCTACGCCCCCGGGGCGCGGGTGTTCATCGACGGCCGCGCCCAGCAGGTCTATGACGAAAAGCACTACAAAACCTACATGTGGCTCCTGTCCTCGGCGGACACGAATCCCGATCTGGCCCGCCAGCTACTCGACATATTCAAGACCGATGCGGTCCTGCTGCCCAGATGGGCGTCGGTGATGAAGCTGATCGAGGTGCTTCAGAGCGATCCTGCCTGGCTGCAAGTGCTGGACACCCCGGCGGCTATGATCTGGGTGCGCGACGGCTCCAAGCTGCTCGCCGAGCTGGCCCGACGCGAGCGCCAAGGCGACCTCTGGTGGCCCGACTACCCCGAGACCGAACTGGTTCGCGGCAGCCTGTGGGTCAGCACCTCGCCCAGCGATCCGCAGCGCGCGGTCGAATTGTGGCAGTCCGCGGTCGCACGTGATCCGACCTTGGGAATCCCCGGCTACGTCTGGATTACTCGGGCCTTGCGGCGGGTCGGCTGCGTCGAACAGGCCGCGGCCTACCTGCAATCCGAGCGTGCCCGACTGATTGAGAGCGCCAGCCGGCTTCCGCCCCGGATCCAGGCCGCCCTGCTGGAGGAACTGGACCGGTGCGAGCAAATGCTGATCCAGCGCCCGGGCAGCGGCGGCCCCGGTGCGAACTGAACCCGCCCGGGGCCGGCGCTGGGCGCTGCCGGCCGCATCGCCCAAGAACGTCGGAACGCCCGCCTGCCCCCGCCCCTACCGGCAGAAGTGCCACAGGTCGCTGAAAGCGGACCCGTCGTGCCGGGTCACGCTCGCTTGAGGGCATCAGGGTTGAGGGGCTTGAGGTCCTCGGTGACGAACAGGCCATCCTTGCGGATCAGTTCGCCGTCGAAGTAGATCTCGCCGCCGCCATGCTCCGGCGTTTGCAGCAGCACCATGTCCCAATGCACTTCGCTCTGATTGCCGTTGGAAGCCTCGTCGTAGCAGTTTCCGGGAGTGAGATGGATGCTGCCGGAGATCTTCTCGTCGAAGAGGATGTCCTTCATCGCTTTGGTGATATAAGGGTTGACGCCGAACGCGAATTCGCCGCAGTACCGGGCGCCCTCGTCCGCGTCGAGCACCTCGTTGAGCTTGGCAGTGTTGGAGCTGCTGGCCTCCACGATCTTCCCGTTCTTGAACACCAGCCGGATATTCTCGTGAGTCTCGCCCCGGTACATGGTCGGGGCATTGAAGTGGATCACGCCGTTGATGCTGTCACGGACCGGGGCGGTGAAAACCTCGCCGTCCGGAATGTTGAGCTTCCCGTCGCAGGGAATAGCCGGGATTCCCTTGATGGACAGGGTCAGGTCGGTATCTCGCGGGCCCTTGATCCGCACGCGGTCGGTGCTTTCCATGCGTTTTTTGAGGGCCTGCATGGCCCGGCTCATCCGGGCGTAGTCCATCGTGCATACCTCGAAGTAGAAGTTCTCGAAGGCCTCGGTGGACATGCCGGCCAGTTGGGCCATGCTCGGATGAGGCCAGCGAAGCACCACCCAGCGCGTCTTCGGCACCCGCACCTCCAGGTGCACCCGCTTCCAGACGGTGCTCTCGTAGACTTTCTGCTTATCCCCCGGGACGTCCGCCAGCTCGGACACGTTCCAGTTCCCGCGCACCCCGATGTAGCACTGCACGTTCTCCATCTGGAGCCGCTCGACGTCCGCCATCAGGTCGAACTGCGGCAAAGTGGCACCCAGCATCAGGGCCCGGTTGACAATCGCGCTTTTGAGCAAAACCAGTGGGTCCGCCCCCGCCCGGCGGGCGACTCGGACGCACTCGATGGTGAACTCGTGCGGGATGTCGGTCGCCTCGATCAAGATCTTTTCGCCCGGCTTGGCGGCGCAGGAGTAGTTCACCAGCATCTCGGCCAGCTTGGTGTAGCGGGGGTCGACCATTGCAGTTCCTCGGTGTTCAGGCAGACCAGTCTAACGCGTCAAAGAAGGAAAACGCCGTGAACCCCAACTCCGCTTGCCGGCAGCAGTCGCCGGGGCGGGACGAGCGCCTGTCCCTCTCTCTCAACCGGCTCTCGACTCTGGGGCACCCCACCATTATGGCGTGAAGGCGAAAATCAGACCAGATAGCCCACCTCGGCGCAAAAAGAAAGGCGACGCAGAGGAGCCAGCCTGCCCGTCTTGCCCTTCAGAGTATTCGGTCCCGCCGCTTGCGCCGTTGCGTCACCGCTCCGGCGCTTCCTCTCGGAATTAGCTACCCGTTCAGAGTTCCTTACCTGCCGAGGTACCGCCCTTATTGGTTCTGCGGTCCCACTCTGCCGTTGGCCATTTCCCCGGCTGTGTGGTTTTCCCGCGGCAGGCTGTGTCGACTGCGTTAAGCTGCCGATACGCCCTCTCTTCGGGTTTCGCCTTCCTCCAGAGTGTTACCCGGCGTTACCTAGCCGGTCAGCCTCAGCCGACCAGCTCCTCTCTTGGGCTTTTTCTCCCTTCAGCACTTGAGGCTTCCGAGATCCACTGGCCGCGGAGGTTGCCCACACTCCGCTACGGTCCGCCTTCAGGGTTTGGCTACCCTCTTGGCGGCTTGCTCCCTCGGAAACCGTGCCAGCTTTATTTCACGCCGGCAGCGCTCCTGGGATTCGCCCTTCGGAGCTTTCTCCTCCCGGGAGGTATCCCTGCGTTTCCGGACGGATGCGCCCACTTACCGTTCAACCCGTCGGTGCTCCCGCCGCTCTCGCGGTAGGCCGGCCCAGCGGGCCCCGGTTTCTGGGGTTTTACCCTTCCGGGAGTCCCTCGCGCCCGGGCGGGTGTTAGCCACCCGAACGCCGGCTGCTCCCTTGGGCTTCGCCCTTCCAGGGCCTTCCGGCAGAGACCTCGCCCAGGATTTCGCCCGGGCTCCTCCCTCGCGGTTAACGGCCCGCCTCGCGGCGGACGCGCCCCGCCCCGGAGTCTCGATCAGTCTCCGCTTCGCCCCACTCCGACTGCCTGGCAAGCCACGCAGCCGGCTGGGGCAACCCTCTTAGGGTTCTCGCACCAATGCGCTCCCGGACATGCGAGCTGACGGACGACCGGGCTATGGGTTCACCTCGCGCCGCGCCGCACATTGCTGCCGGCTGCCGACGCTCCTTGGACGCCCGCCTCGCTCTACCGGAGCTGCCCGGGACACGCCCTGAGGTGCCGAGCATCTCGCGACCTCTGCGTCGCAACACAGAATATAGCACATACGCGCTTATTCGTCAACCCAAACCCATCGGCAGGTGGCGTATCCTTTCGTGTGTAATCTCGTTGCCGAGGCGTAGGAAGGGCGTATCCTCTGGCCCATATTGAATTAACAGACAAGGAGGACACGCCCATGAGGATCGTAGCGGCGGATTTGGAGCGGACGCCAGTTACCA
>CAYZXK010000212.1:0-27695 GCA_964482395.1 uncultured Planctomycetales bacterium
GACCGAAAAGAAGAACCTTCAGGTCCAGCTCACCCACCTGGAGCGGGAGAACGCGCGTCTGGTCGAGCAGCGGCAGTTCTACGAGTGCGAGGTGACTTCGCTGCGGAACCAGAGCCGGGCGGCCGAAGCGGCGCTCAGCGCGGTCAAGAAGGCCTTCAGTGAAGTCCGACTGGCCTTGACCGAGACCAAGACCCGGGCTCGACGCCGGGCGATGGATAGTTGGCCGCGGGTCGGCTCGACGCTCCGGGTGAGCGATGACCAGTCGCCGCCGGCCGACGAGCCCACACCTGCTCTTAGTCTTTCCACAGAGGCCGAAACTGCCAGCGGTTAGCGGTGCGCCGCGGGGTTGGACAGAGGCTTGGCCCACGGATCGTGTCCCGGCCCGACCCCGTTGGGGGTCGGGCCGTCTTTTTTGGGTCATCCTGCCGCACAGCCTGCATGGCCTGAGGGGCAGCCGGACCAGACCCGGCGGCCGGCAGTCCGGGCGGGATTTCCGGATCGGGAACTATCGGCGGTCGGCGGCGTCAGATATTCTGAGAGCTCGTCCAGCAAGGCCAGCCCCGCGACGGCAGCCGGCGGCGTGGGTTCCTGCCTGCAAAGACCGTCGCGGCGGCCGGTTGCGCCGCGGGGTCGCAATGGGCCGCTGGCTATGTAGGTAGCGAAGCCCTTGAGCGGTGCGGGCCGACAGAGGGCCCGATAATCCGGAGACGCACCATGAAACGGCTCGGAATCGTAAACGTGCTGGTTACCGCTGTTCCGCTCCTGGCCGCCGAAAAGACCGACCTGGCGGTCTCGCGAGTGGCCCTGTTTTCCAGCGGGGTCGCGTATTTCGAATGCGACGCGACGGTGAACGGCAACGCGACCGCGGAACTCAAGTTCCGCACCGACCAGATCAATGACATCATTAAGTCCATGGTAATCCAGGACTTCGGGGGCGGCAAGATCGGGGTCATCAGCTACGCGTCGCAGGACCCGATCGAGAAAGCCCTGCGCAGCTTTGGCGTGGACCTGACCGGCAAGCCCACGCTCGGCGAGCTGCTGGTGCAGCTTCGAGGCGAGCCGGTAGAGATCGCCGGCCCGCGGGCCATCACTGGCACCATCGTGGGAGTAGACAAAGAGCAGATCGTCAGCCCGGACGGCAACACGCTCCAGACCGTCGAGCGCCTGACGGTTCTCACCGATGCCGGTCTGCAACGGGTTGAGCTGACCCAGATTCAAGGTGTTAAGCTGCGAAGCGAAAAGGTGGAGACCGAGCTGCGAAAGGCCCTGGAGACGCTGGCTCGCGGCCATGATGCCGACAAGAAGAGCGTCGTGCTGAACTTCGAGGGCCAGGGACAGCGCAAGGTGCGGGCGGCGTATTTGCTCGAAGCGCCGATCTGGAAAACCAGCTATCGGCTGGTCCTGCCCGAGGAAAAGGACAAGCCGCCCTTCATGCAGGGTTGGGCCACGGTCGAAAACGCGACCGAAGAGGACTGGAACAACGTGCGGCTGTCGCTGATTTCCGGCCGCCCGATCTCATTCCGAATGGACCTGTATACGCCGCTGTATGTGCCCCGGCCACTGGAGAAGCTGGAACTGTACGCTTCACTGCGCCCGCCGGAATACGAGGGCGGCTTCGGCGTGCCCCCGCCTGGGATGCCTGAGAAGGCGCCGACGGCCGCCAAGCTCCGCACCCTGGGCGCGGGCGCAGGGCGTGGCGGAGTGGCGGCGGGCGACGCGCAGTCGGAGCTGCCGGGCTACGTTGGCGAGTCGGCGGAGGAAAGGGCCGGCGGTGTGGAACTGGCTGACGCTGGCGTGCAGTCACTGGCGATCGCCAAAGAAGCCGGCGAACTGTTCGCCTACCACATCGACACCCCGGTCTCCATCCCGCGCCAGCACTCGGCGATGTTGCCGATCGTCAATCAGCCGATTGACGGCCAGAAGGTCAGCATCTTCAACCCCGCCACCCATCCCAAGTATCCGCTCAACGGTCTGGAGCTCAAGAACACGACCGGGCTGAACCTGATGCAGGGGCCGATAACGGTCTTCGAGGGCGGCATCTATGCCGGCGACGCCAAGCTCCCCGACCTCAAGCCGGACGAGAAACGGTTGGTCGCCTACGCCCTCGATCTGTCAACCGAGATTCTGACCAAGCGACAACCCACGCCGGAAGAACTCGTCAGCCTCCGGATCGCCAAGGGGACGCTCTGGCAACGGCGTAAGTTCGTGGACGCCCGCGAGTATGAGATCAAGAGCAAGGCGGACAAAGACCGCACGCTCATCATCGAGCAGAGCTACACCGAGGATTGGAAGCTGGTCGAGCCGAAGGAGGCTTACGAGCGGACCGCCAACCTGCTGCGGTTCAAGGTGAACGTGCCGGCCAAGAAGACCGTCACGGAGCGGGTGGTGCTGGAGAAGGTTGGCGACCAGTCGGTCATCCTGAGCTCGGTCGGCCTGGACGACATCCGCTTCTTCTTGCGGGCCAAGGTGATCTCTCCCAAGGTCAAGGAGGCACTCGAGAAGGTGATCGCCCTGCGGACCGACCTGGATAACCTCACCCGGCAGCGGGCCCGGCTGGAAAAACAGCACGAGGAAGCGGTGGCCGAGCAGGGCCGCATCCGCGAGAACCTCAAGACGCTGGACAAGAGCACCGACGCCTATCAGCGACAGCTCAAGAATTTCGATGAGGTCGACGGCCGGATCGCCGAGTATCGTAAGCAGATCTCGACCGCCCGAGATCAGGAAGAGCAGAAGCGCAAGGAATTGGAGAGCTACCTCCTCTCGCTGGACGTGGAATAGCCGCCCGGGCCGAGCTTCAATTCGGCGGCCTTGGCCAGGAATAGCCGCTGGACCTCATCCAGTGATTGCGGAATGACTTTTACGTCCCCCAGGACCGGCATGAAGTTGGTGTCGCCGCTCCAGCGTGGCACCACGTGCAGGTGCAGGTGATCGGGCAGGCCGGCCCCGGCGCACCGCCCCAGGTTCATTCCGATATTGAATCCCTGGGCGGCCAGTGCCGCCTCGAGCACGCGTTTGGCATCCCGGGCCCGTTGCATCAACTCCAGCAAGGTGGCGTCCGGGAGGTCCTCCGGTTGCCCGACATGCAGGGTCGGTGCGATCAGGACGTGCCCGCTGGTATATGGGAATAGATTCAGCAAGACCACCGTCTGTGGGCTACGCCACAGGACGTGGTTCTTCTCGTCCTCCCCCGCGTCTTGGATCAGTTTGCAGAGGAAGCAACCTTCCACGCCGCCGGGCCCCAGACTGGCGATGTAGTCCATTCGCCACGGTGCCCACAGGGTTTTCTGAAAGTCCGCCATGGCCTGCAAGCTGGCCCGCGCAGCGTCCGGCGGCGCAAGCTACGTGACAGTGCGCCGGTCCGCAGCGTCGATTAGAAGGGCCGGCGCCTGGATCGCTGGCTTCTGCTGCTGTCTTGTGTCTTCAATCGCGTTGCACGTTCGCGCGTGGTCACTCAGTTCTCGCACCCGCTAATCGATAGCTTGGCCTGGAGGTTTTTCAGCACGCGGATCTGCTGGGCGGTACGGTGCTCAGCCCCTTCTCTGGTCCGGACGATCAGCTCCAAGAGGTAGTCCCCGGGCTGCGCGATGACCCGCTGCCCGTTTACGCCTTCTCCGATGTCCTGCCCGTCCAATTTCCACCGGAACTCGGCGGTCCGCAACCAGTCTGACGGGCAATCGGCCGAGTATGCCAGCAACAGCGGCTCGAAGCCCACGCTGCATGAGACCCGGATACCCACCGGCGCTGCTGCCTGCCGGCGTGGCTGGCTGATACCGCGAACGGGGGTCGGTTCGGCCACCAGAGCGGTAGTTGTTTCGGGCAGTGGCGGCTGATCGGCAGCCGGCTGCGCCGGCGAGCCTGATGCCGCCGGCCCGGGGACCTGCACTGGCCGACGCTGGGTCGGCGTCCAGGATGTGCTGACCCGGGCCCACTCATCGCTCTCCGCCGGGCTGGGTGGCTTTTGCAGTCGCCCGAGGTTTCCAGCCAGCAGTGCCAGGCCGACGGGATTGCCGTCGATGGCTTGCCGGCCCGCCAGCACCTCCGGGGGGCGGTTCGGCTTCACCCCGGCTACCCGAGCGAAGAAGTCGGCGGCAGTGTCCGGCGTTCGTTCGTGCCCCAGCCGGTTCAGGAAAATCCAGGCAAAGTTTTTGTATCCGTGGCTTTCGTACCAGCGGATAGCTTCCCGCGATTCCTCCTGGCAGATCGGCACATCGTTCTGCGTTGTCACCACCAGCACCGGGTGGTAAAGCGACTGAGAGGTCCAGGTCGGGTCCAGTATGCTGGCCGTGAAGTTCGACTGGCGCACCGCCAGGCAGGTGAATCTTTCCGGGTGCCGGTTGAGCATGTAATGGGCCATGTACCCGCCGGAGGACCAACTGGTCGACAACACGTTGTTCCGGTCGGCCGCCGTGGTTTGAAACACGTGGTCCAGGATGGCCAGGGTGGCGACCTCGTCGGACTTCAGCGCCCGGTTGATCCTGCGGAGCGGAAACTCCCCGGTGAAGAAGTCGAATGTCATCAATACAGGTGCAACCACCACATATCCATATCGATCCGCCTCCTGCTGCCATTCCTGGGCCTGGTACAGGGCTGTGTCGTAGGGCTTCATACCGTGGAAGGTGACGACTAGCGGCCATCGACGAGCCAGACGCTCCGCAGGTTCGCAAGCCACGTACTCTTTCGGCAAGTACAAGTAATATGGCCGTTTAGTGGTGGGTTCCACAATTTGCTGTAGGGTCCCCCCACCGCGGGGCTGCGGCACGAGGCAGCCGGTAAGCAGACCGCACAGTGGCGTGCAGAGTGCTGCGGCTCTGGTCAGTTTCGTGCCGATACCGCTCACGAACGAACTCCTCCGGGGGGCAACCTGCCTGCCGCGCCCACCTCACTCCGGTTCAGACTCGCCTCGACCATTGGTCAACCGCACTCGCGGCACGCTTCGCCGCGCCGCTAAAACCAATCCCTGGTTCCTCGGGCTCAACCACTTCGCAGGTCACCAGTCTACCAGGAAACCCTGCGGGTTCAACGCGGCCTCCGTCGGGGCTCCGGCCCCGTTTCCCGGCAGGGCCCGTCCGGGCTGAGAAGGCAAGCTGTTATCACCAGCAGGGCAGGCGGAAACTGAGCCAAGGCACGGCGAACAGAGCCGCCAAGGGGCTAGCATTGAGGCGGGCTCCGCGTCGAGCCAACCCCTTCGGCATGTGCCTGCTACCGCAAGACCCGAATGCGGGCCGTGTCGGGAGCGGTGACAAAACCCACCACCGCCGCACAGGTGGCTTCCCGCGCTTGCAGTTCTTCGATCAACGCTTCGCACCGCTCGGCCGGAACGCTTAGCAACAGCCCGCCGGAGGTCTGCGCATCCATCAGCACTGCGGCCAGGTCGGGATCGACTCCGTTGTCAACCTGCAACTTCGACCCCAAGTAACTTTGGGTGGTCTTGTGAATCCTGGTCAGGATGCCTTGCTGCGCGAACTCCATGGTCCGCTCCAGCAGGGGTACCTTCGAGGCCTCCAAAACGATGGTGACGCCGCTGGCTTCCGCCATCTCGAAAGCATGGCCGATCAGTCCGAAGCCGGTGATATCGGTGCAAGCGTTCACCCCGACCTTGAGGGCGGCCTCGCACCCGGCCTTGTTCAGGGCCGACATCGAGCGGATGGCTTCGGCCAGGCCCTCGGCCGGCAGCTTTCCGCTCTTGGCCGCGCTGCACAGTACGCCGGTGCCCAGCGGTTTGGTGAGGACCAGTCGATCGCCGGTCCGGGCGGTGGCGTTGGTGAGGATTCGCTGCGGATGGACCCAGCCGGTCACGGCCAGGCCGTATTTGATCTCGCTGTCGCGGACGCTGTGGCCGCCGACGATGACCGCGCCGGCCTCGCGGACCGCGTCGGCCCCCCCCCGCAGGATTTCAACCAGGATGTCCAGCGGCAGCACTTTGTCCGGGAAGCCGACCAGATTCAGAGCGGTCAGCGGGCGGCCGCCCATGGCGTAGACGTCGCTCAGCGCGTTGGCGGCGGCGATCCGGCCAAATGCGAACGGGTCATCCACCAGCGGGGGGAAGAAGTCGGTGGTCTGGACCAAGGCCAACTCGTCGCTGATGCGGAACACCCCCGCGTCATCGCAGGTGTTGGTGCCGACCAGTAGGTCGGGGTGCTGCCAGGGCTCGAGCTGACGCAGGACCTGCGCCAGGCCGTCTTGCGGCAGTTTGCCCGCTCAGCCGGCACACGATGCGTAGTCGGTCAGGCGGATTCGCCGGGAGGTCGTCATACCCGCTCTCTGCCGGGTTTGATTTTTGCCATCGCTTTTGACACTATCCAGGCTGATGCCCGGTCAAACTCTGTCGGAGATTCGTCGTCTGCTGGCGGCCGCGAATCTGGCTCCGCGGCATCGCTTCGGTCAGCACTTCCTGATCGACCTCAATCTTATGCGGAAGCTGGTCGACGCGGCGCAGCTTAGCCCGGCTGACACGGTTTTGGAAGTGGGGGCCGGCACCGGCTCGCTCACCGAGCTGCTGCTGGATCGGGGCGTGCATGTGGTGGCCGTGGAGGTCGACCACGGGCTACAGGGCATATTGCGGCAGCGACTGGGCAGCCACCCGCGGGTGACGCTGGTGCAGGCTGACGTGCTGGCGGGCAAGCATCGGCTCAACCCGCTGGTCCTCAAAGCCCTCCAGGCTCAGCCGCCGCGGCCGGGCGGGGCTTACAAGCTGGTGGCGAATCTGCCTTACCAGATCGCCACCCCGCTGCTGATGGACGCTCTTCTGGCCGGGCTGAGTTTTGAACTCCTCGCCTGCACCATTCAGCGTGAGGTGGCACAGCGACTGGGGGCCCGGCCGGGCACCGAGTCCTACGGCCCGGGTTCAGTAATCATCCAGAGTCTGGCTGATATCATCCCGCTGGCGATTCTTCCGCCCAGCGCCTTCTGGCCCCGTCCGGAGGTTCAGTCGGCGATGGTCACCATTCGCCCGCGCGGGGCGGGGCAGGTGGAAATCGACAATCTCCCGGGTTTTGTGGAGTTCGTACACCGCGGCTTCCAGCAGCGTCGCAAGATGCTGCGCAGGCTGCTGGGGGAGTGGGACGAACTGACCATCCTCGCGGCCTTCCGGCGGGCCGGGGTCAGTCCGGATGCCCGGGCTGAGCAACTGTCTCCGGCCGCCTGGCGAGGGCTGTTTCGGGCCCTGGAGCGCCGGGGGGGCTCAGCAGGTGCTGGGCGATGACGTGCTGGACGAACGCGGCATTCGTCCCGTCCCCGTGTCCGCCATAATAGCCGTATTTCTCGAACTCCCGGTTCCAGGCGATGTTGATTACCCGCCCTTCGGTGCCCGCGGGCACGCGTAACCCGACCGCGCCGGCTGCGTCCTTGAAATAGACCCCGTCGATGGTTCCGAAGACCTTCATCGGGCCGGCCAGCACGGCATCGTTGGCCGAATAGTAGTTATATATGCAACCTTCGATGTTCCGCAGGGCCCGACTGACGTCGTAGTCGTGTGAGAGGCTGGAGGAAATCAGCACCACGTTCTGGACTTTGTACCCCGGCTTGAGGGCTTCCACTGCCCAGATCGCCACGCCGGTCCCGGCCGAAAGCCCGACCACGTTCACCGGCCGCCCCGGGTATTGATCCATATAGTCCTGAATATATCCGGCCAGACGCTTGCCGCCCTGCTGAGCGATGATCCGGACCGTCTGATCGATGACCGGATTGAACGACAGCGACCAGGTCACTCGGGCCACCTGCCCGCGATAGCCGGCCGACTCCAGACCGCGACGAATACCCACGTCTCCCAGGTCCGCGTTGGCCACGCCCGGGCAGTAGAAGACTATGCCGTGCTGGGCTTGCGGACCAAACTCCGAGACGCACCCGGCCAACACCACGCTCAGCGCGATGATACCAGTACCGAGCCCCACCTTCATTGCGGCAGACCTCCCAGTGGCGGCGATGAGGCTGGGATCCGAAGCGTCAGTCGCGCCCCTCGCCGGTCGCGGACCGGAAGCCCGGAATGCGGATGTTCTCCTGCGGCTTTTCGTCCGGGTGAACCGCGAAGACCTCCACCCGGGCGATGTCCTCGAACGGCACGACGATCACGTATGCCCCGACCTGGTAATTCTCGTCGACCGGGACGCACTCGAATGCCAGGGCGCTGCTGATCCCGATATCGACCATCTCCTTCATCTCATAGCTCAGTCCGTCCTTGAGATAAAGGATGATCCGGGTCTCCAGCGCGTCTAAATATTGCTGGTACTCGGTGTTGCCGTTCCCGGCCCGGTTCTTGGCGGCGTCCGGGAACTTCCGGGCCGCACAGCGGAACTTGGCTTCTTCAATTTGCCGGCGCAAGCCCGGTCCGTGAAACCAGTCATAGTTGAACATGAAAGCACTCCGCGTCGGCTCCAGGGTGCCCATTCGGCGCTCCCGGCGTTGGATGCAGCGTCGCGCTCCTGGGTATCATCGTAAAAAATGACACCCGCCGCGAAGACCCGCTTGGTTAAGACACTCGCCGGACAGGTCGGGTTCGACCTGGTCGGTGTAACCCTGACCGGCCCGCTGAGCCGGGGCGACTATTATAGGCGTTGGCTGGCCGCCGGCCACGCGGCCCAAATGGCCTTCCTGGCCCGCAACGTCCAACTCCGCGTCAACCCGGCCGGGTTATTGGCAGGTGCCCGCTCGGTTATCTGCGTGGCGGTGAATTACAAGCGGGCCGACGGATACCTGCGCCCATCGGCGCCCCAAGCCAAACTTCCGCCTGACACTGCCCGCAGTGTGACCGGCCTGGTGGCCCAGTACGCGCGGGGGCACGATTATCACGTTGTGATTCGACGGATGCTGAACATCCTGTTGGACCAGCTTCGGGAGCGGTTGCCGGAAAGCTTCCAGGCAGCGGTGTTCGTGGATACTGGCCCGCTGCTGGAACGCGAACTGGCAGTCGCCGCCGGTTTGGGCTGGTTCGGAAAGAACACCTGCTTGCTCAGTGCTCAACTGGGTTCGTATCTCCTGCTGGGGGAAGCAGTTACAACGCTGGAACTTGCGCCCGACGCACCTGGACCGCAGGGCTGCGGTTCCTGCAACCGCTGCATCCAAGCCTGTCCGACCGGGGCATTGATGGAGCCTTATCGTCTGAACACTGGTCGTTGTCTTGCTTACCTTACTATTGAGCACCGTGGCCGAATCCCCACTCATTTCCACCGGGCCCTTGGCCGGCGGGTTTTCGGCTGCGACGCCTGCCAACAGGTCTGCCCGTACAACGCCCGTGCACCGACCGCGAGCCATCCCGAAATCGCTGCCGACCTGGTGCCGGCTGAACTCGACCTGGTTTCTCTGTTAAACCTGGCTGCCGCCGACTATCGACGCCTGACACGGGGAACCGCCCTGGTTCGGGTCCGCTGCGGCATGTGGCGTCGCAACGCGGCAATCGCGCTGGGCAATTGTGCACCCGCCAGCGACTCGGTCCTGACCGCACTTTCTGGGGCATCGCGGGACCTGGATGTCACGGTCGCCGAAGCCGCGGCCGCCAGCCTGGATCGAATCGGCCGAGCTTGACCGCCGGCCGAACGACGCCCGGCCAGGCGACTGAGAGGTCCATGCCGCCGCAGCGGGCACGGCGTTGGCACCGGGCCTTGGTGACGCAGGTACGAAAAAGGGGTCGGAGACGTCCGATAACATCGGCCTTGGCTTTCGGGGGCAGCCAGTAGGCTCCGTGAAGCTGGGAGGAGGTGAAAAATCGGACAACCTTGGCACATTTCAGCTTGACCTCCTGGGGGGCGCTCCGCTATAAGGGATCTAGTGGTGGTGGGCGTGTGCGGAGGAGCACGCGCCCACGCAGGATTACAGGACATAGGTGCTGATCCTGGAAGAGGAAGGAGGAGTACAGGATGAACATCTCCGGACTGATCCGACGGGCGGGCGCTCTAGTTGTATTGGCGGCCTTGACGGCTCCAGTCGCATGGGCGGGGTTGCAAGGCCCGATCTTTGAGATCGAGGCTTGCGTGGGCCAGTCGTGCTTTGGGTACTGTGCCTTCTATGAGCAAGACGGGCAGTGGGACCCGGAGAATGGCACCTTTACGTGGATACTCCAGGAAGACACGCCGATCATGAGCTTGGATGGACAGACGGTGCTCGGCGTGCTGGAGGCCGACGGGCCGCATCCGACGATGGTGGTGTTCCGTTCGGACCCGGTGGTCAACCTGGGGTTCGCGGTCCAGGCCGGCTCGGCGCCCGGAGGCACGGTTTTTACGATCAAGTCCGCCCTGCTTCAGTTTCCGACCATCAACAATCCTCAAGGTCGAGCGAGTGCCGCGTTCACGCTTACTGACGGCATCGACGACGACGGCGCGACGCTGACTCCCCTGGTGGGTTACACGGGTGCTTACCTGACGCAGTACAACGGGTTCGTGCCGTACGGGACCACGTTCACCCAACTGATCGACCAGATGGTTGCCGAGCCGATGAGCACCGTGAACCGGAACGAGGAGTATCCGGGCGGCGGCCTGTACGCGCCGATCGGCGGTCCGGTCAGCGACATGAGTACTCAGATCGCGTTCACGCTGTCGGCCAACGATCTGGCCAGCGGAACGACGGTGTTTGAGATCATTCCCGAGCCGTCCGGTGTATTGTTGCTGGCCGCGGGTCTGACGGCCCTGCGGAGGCGGCGCTAGCGGAATAACCGAGGGCGGAGACGAGTTTGTGACGCACGGGCCGCCCTCGGGCGGTCGGTGCTTTTGCTGGTCGCCGGGCCGTACTCGATGGGAAAAGGCAGTCCGGTCCGGAATATTGAACAAACTGATCGGCGGCCGGTCGAGTTGTCGGCGGGCCCGCTGGATCAAAGCGAGAGGAGAGGGCTGGACGATGGCACAATACGTGAGGAAGCTGAACTGGGTTCTCCCCATCGTGTTGCTTGCGCTGGGTGCGCCAGTTATCCAGGCCGGCAGTATCTCCGACGTGATTTTCCGGATCGAGGCCACCAACAACGAAGGCACCGGGTATCTCGAATTCACCAAGGATCAGTTGGTTTACAACCCGGGTACCAACCAATGGACCTGGAGCACCGGGTTCCATGAGATTCTCAACGAGTGGGGCGACCCGATCGCCACGCTGGACAACGCGACGATCGGGCTGATCAAAGATCCTCTGCCGGATAAGTTCTACTATATATCGTTGGGCTTGGCGGTGCACGCCGGCGCGTCTGACACGGTGTTCTTTGTGCAGTCGGCGCAGTTGAGCTTCGGGACGCTATGGCCTCCGACCCCGGCCGGTCGCGCCACCGCATCAATAAACGCCACGGACGTCAACGGGAACGGGGTGCTTATGCAAGCCCTGGGGCCGGTGGGCAGCGGCATTTATACCGCTCAGTATAACGGCCTGGCGCCCAACGGCACCACCTTCGCGACCCTGGTGAATGAGGTTTTCGCCGGACCCGGCGGGAGCGGGAGCGGCAGCCAGGTGTACCCGCCGACTGGTTACGAGAGCATTCCAGTTCCGGTGTACGACATGAGTGCTATGCTGGCTTTCACGCTGACCTACGGAGATTCGGGCGGCGGGACCACCACCTACCGGATTCTTCCCGAGCCGGTCAGCGGGGTCGGCTTCCTGGCGGCTTGCATCTTCGCCCTGGGGTGGCGTCGGCGTTAGGATGCTTTCCCGGTCGGGTGTTTGACGGTGCTTGTTAGCGTCGGGGGCCAACGCGATTGGCCCCCGACTTTTTTCCACCAAACTGTGTGCGGGCCTACAGTTCATGCGGTGCCGGGCGAAGCTGAGCATCGTGTCGCTTGCTATCTTGAGCTTGAGCTGCTTGGCCGCTGGTGGCGGGCGGGATTGGGAAGGCGCCGGTGCCGGGGATCGACGAAGCGTCCTGTACAAGCCGTGGCCCGACATTCTTGGGGTGGTCTCGATCGGGGCCGGAATCGACACGGCAACCATCAGCGATGTCGAGGTCGCCGATTTCAACGGCGACGGCCGGCCGGACATCGCGGTGGCCTGGTACGCGACCGATAACGATCAGCCCGCCACCAGCCTTCGAAAGTTGTCGATCCTGGCCGGTCAGGGGGGCAGTTTCAGCCTGATGGCCGAACTGAACCTGTACGTGTACGATCCCAACACCCCGGGCATGTCCATCTTTCGCAATGGGACTTCAGAAATCGGGGTGGGGGATTTCGATGGCGATGGCGACCCGGACCTGGCGGTCTTGCCCTTCTTCGGCGATGAGCTGTGGCTGGTCGAGAATCTCGGGGGCGGCGCCTTCGTGCAGCACCTCAAGTTCATGTTCGGAATCAATTTATCCAGTTTTCTGACCCCGCCGGAGGCGCTGGCCGCCGATTTCGACCGCGACGGACGCGACGAACTGGTCTATGTGGCGGACCCCAACCAGTACCTGGACGGGCAGACCATCCACTTCTGGAAGACCGATCAGGCCATCGCGGACATGCACCGGCTGGATTGGGAGGGCGTCCCGGACGATGTGCCCAGGTTATGGACTCGCGGGCTGGCCGTAGCCGACTTCGACGGCGACTTGCGTCCCGATCTCTGCTTCACGGGCACCTGTGATCCGCCTTTTGAGGTGGATCCGGTTTTCACCGTCTGGTACCAGTTGAATCCGGCCTCCGGGTACTTCCGTGTACTCAACGAGTTTCCCAGCATCATCTGTTCGGATGTGGTCGACGTGCGGCCTGATCCGGACTGCCCGCCCGGGCTGATCCTGACCGACATCAACGGAACCCTCATGCAGTATTGGGCGCAGCCTTGCCACGGCCAGTTGGACTTCCAGCTACTGGCGATGGAGACGGGGTATGCCGGTCTTTCCTACCAGCGTGGCATGGCCGCGGCGATCGCGGACGTGGACGGCGACGGCGATCCCGACCTGGTCACCAAGCAGAAGCTGGGTGGCAGCAGCGATGCTAACCAGATCGAGATCACTCTGTGTTACGCCGACGGCCAGACCTGGCGGAGGGTGGGTCCGACTCCGATCGACACCACCGGTCTGGCCAACCAGATATACAACGGCATCCTGCGTCCGCGCAACCTGGTCGTAGCGGATCTTTTCGGCAACACGTTGCCGGAAATCGTGGCCGGCTTCGCGATCTCACCGGTCGGGCCGGGTGGCGAAGACCTCCTGCCGGTAGCGATCTGGAGCAACAGTTGCCTGGGCGACGTGAATGTGGATGGACGGACCAGCTATCCGGACCTGGTCGCCTTGTGGGCCGCGCTAAACAGCCAGCCCGGTGACCCGCAGTTCAACCTGAATGCCGATCTGGACAAGGATGGTTACGTCGGGCAGGCCGACTTGGACCTGCTGACGACCGACATGGGCTGCAACTCCATGCCCGGCGGCCCGGTGGCCGGGGACATCGACTGCGATGGCGTCAGGAACTTCGGCGACATCAGCCCCTTTGTCGCGGCCCTGATGGGCCCCGAGACTTATCAGCACCTGTACCCCGATTGCCAGTGGATCCGGGCGGACATCAACGAGGACGGCAGCGTGGACTTCAAGGACATAAACCCCTTCGTCGCCCTGATAACCATGTGGCCGGCACAGGGACCGATGCTGCGGGACGGTCACCGGTGCGGCTCAGGTGGCCTCGTCCAGCGGACCGGTGGAATCGAAGAAGCGCAACTGGCGCCGTTCGAAGACGTCTTTCTGGAAGCTCGGGTCGATCGGGATCGGGTACTCCCCGCTGAAGCAGGCATGACAGAAATCGCCATTGGCTGTCTTGGCGGCTCGGAGCATCCCCTCCAGCGACAGGTAGCACAATGAGTCGACACCCAGGTAATCCCGGATTTGCTCCACGGTTCGGCCCGCGGCCACCAGCTCCTGGCGACTGGGGAAGTCGATGCCGTAGTAGCACGGATGCCGGATCGGCGGACTGGCTACCCGCAGATGGATCTCCCGGGCCCCGGCCCACCGCAGCGACTGCATCTTCCCCCGGGTAGTCGTGCCTCGGACCACCGAGTCTTCTACCACCACCAGGCGCTTGCCGGCTACGCTCCCCCGGATCGGGTTGAGTTTCAGTCGGACGGTCAGATCGCGGACGGTCTGGGTGGGCTGGATGAACGAGCGTCCAACGTAGTGATTGGTGGTGAAGCCGCGGCCGATGGGGATCCCCGAAACCTCGTGGTAGCCCAGGGCCGCACAGCGGGCGCAGTTCGGCACCGCGATGACCAGGTCTGCGTCGGCCGGCGCCTCCCGGGCCAGGGCCCGGCCCATTTCCAGGCGGACCAGATGGGTGTTTTCGCCGAACACCTGGCTGGAAGGATCGGCGAAGTAGACATGCTCGAAGATGCAGTAGGCGCGCCGAAATGCCCCCCGCGGGACAAATCGGCGGGACGAAAGACCATTGGCGGTGAGGGTTACGATCTCGCCCGGCTCGACGTCGCGAACATAGGCGGCGTCGATGATGTCCAGGGCGCAGGTCTCGCTGGCCACCACCCAGGCCTGCTCCAACCGTCCCAGGCACAGCGGCCGGTTGCCGGACGGGTCGCGCACCGCCTCGATCCGGTCGGGATAGAGCAGCAGCAGACAATATGAGCCGCATAGCCTTCGCAGGACCGCGCTCAGCGGGTCGGGCTTCTCGGCGAACTGCGCGTCGGCCAGCATGTGCAGGATAACTTCGGTGTCCGAGGTGGAGGCGAAGATATGGCCTTGCCGCTCGTATTCCCGTCGGATGGCCGCCGCGTTGACCAGGTTGCCGTTGTGGCAGACCGCGACCTGGCCGATGGAGCAGGTGGCCAACAGGGGCTGGGTGTTGTGTTCGCTGCATGAGCCGGTGGTCGAGTAGCGCACGTGTCCGATCGCCAGTGGGCAGGCCAGTTCGCCCAGACCGCGTTGGTCGATCGCCTCGGTCACCAGTCCCAAGCCGGCCCGTCGGGTGATTGTGCGGCCGTCCGTGGCACAGATACCTGCCGATTCCTGTCCGCGGTGCTGAAGGGCGTACAGGCCCAGGTAGGTAAGCTGGGCCGCGTCGGGATGATTGGCGACTCCGAACAGTCCGCAAAAGTGGTGGATTTCCGCTGCCATGGCCTCGGGGTGCTCGCCGGGTGGCCGGGCGAAAATCGTAGCATACCCGATCCGGCCCGGGTTCGCGACCGGGCGGCGGGCAGACTTGCCGCCAGTGCCCGAAAAAACTCGGCCTGAAGCTCGCGGATTGCCGCCCGGTCTGTGGCCCGCCATTGACCGATGCCCTGCGGTCCGGATAATGGCCGCCAGTGAGAATCCAGCCCCTGCCTTTTTCAAGAGCGGTCGGTGCGGTCTGACGGTCGCCTCATCTGCTGGTCGATCTGGTGGGCTGCCGGCTGTCGGCTGGCTGCGAGCGGGCCGGCCCGCGACCGGCTGCGGCCGGCGCTGCTGGCCGCCCTGCTGGCGACCGGCCTGACGGTGTCGGCCAAACCTCAGTACGACTTCGGCGACCAGCCCTTGCTGGCCTCGGCGGTCAGTGATCTGGACATCGAAATGCGTGGCCGGTGGGTGCGTCAATGGCGTGACCCGGCTGGGCCGCTGGTGTTGATGTTCAACGGCGGGTTCCAGCTCGACATGAATCAGCGCCGGCTTTCAGCTAACAACGCGGTAGTGTGGATCGAGCCGGCCTATGAGGAGCAGGCGGGGGGCAAGTACTATGCCCTGACCGTCTACCTGGCCGAGAACGCGGAGGTCCGGGAGCCGGGCGGGACGATCACGCAGGACCGCGTGCTATTGGTTCGCGGCCTGCGCACGCGCGGTCAGATCATCAAGTATCATGACGCTCACGCTCCGGAGAATGTGGAGGAGTCGCCGCTCTATCAGCAGGCGCTGCGTGATCGGCTGGCCCTGGAGGCGGCGGAGCAGGTCCCGGCGGTCGCCGCGCCGGAGGTCGCCCGGCCGGCGGAGGCCCCGCCTGGCAAGCCGCGGCCGCAGCGGGTGATTCGCTATCGTCTCCCGAACATCGAGCCGGCGCAGACACCCACTGGCGAGCGGGTCTTCGTCTCCACCGGCGGGGTCTACTTCTCGCAGGGCGGCGGGCCGGACTCGGCCATGCTGGAGATCCGGGCCGACAACGCGGTGCTGTTTCCGGTCGCCGGCAGCGAGGCCGAATTGTTCGGTCAGGGGCTGGAGGGCGAACGGAGTCGACAACCCGAATCGCGTTCGCCAGAACCACCAGAAGAGTCTCGGCCGCAAGTGGGGCCGGAAGGGGTGCCCGCGCCGGGCGAGGCGGCGTTGGGTCCGATCGCGCCCGGAGAGAAGGGCCGCGTGCAGGCGGTTTATCTTGAAGGCGACGTGGTCCTGTCGCTGGGCCACCGCTTCGTTCGGGCCGAGCGGCTGTACTACGATTTCGAGCATGATCGGGCCCTGCTTCTGGACGCGGTTTTCCGGGCGGACGTTCCGGCCCGTCAGATTCCGCTGTACGTCCGGGCGGCCGAGATCCGTCAGCTTTCGGCCCGCGAGTTCGCCGCCGACAAGGCGATCGTCACCACCAGCGAGTTTTACACCCCCAGCTATCACGTCGGGGCCGATCGGGTATATGTCCGCGACCTGACCCGGCGGGACGCGGAAGGACGCTCGGTTGGGCCGATCGCCGGGGCTTATGAGATGCGCAACACGACCCTCAACGTCGAGGGCTTGCCGCTGCTGTGGTGGCCGTACAGCAAGGGCTCGCTCGAATCCAGTGAAACTCTGCTGCGCCGCATCAGCAGTGGCTACAGCAGCAAACGCGGTTATGAGCTGGAGTCCGCCTGGTATCTGTTCAACCTGCTGGGCATCCAGCCGCCGGAAGGCTTCGATGCCACGCTGCTGCTGGATTACTTCTCCCGGCGGGGACCAGCGGTCGGCGCCAATGTCGATTATGCTCGTGAGCGGTACTACGGGCTGTTGCGGAGCTACTTCATTTACGACCAGGGCGAGGACACGCTGGGCCCGTTGCGCCGGCGGGAGGAAGAGCCCAGCACGCCGACCCGCGGGCGGGCCCTGTGGCGGCACCGGCATTACCTGCCTTATGACTGGGAGCTGACGCTGGAAGCCTCATACGCCAGCGACCCATATTTCCTGGAGGAATACGAGAAGTCGGAGTGGTTCGAGGGCAAAGAGCAGGAGACCGCCATCTATCTCAAGCGGGCCAAGGGCGTCCAAGCGCTCACCTTCCTGGCCAACTGGCGGCTGCTGGACTTCGTCACCCAGACCGAGCATCTGCCCGAAGCCGCCTACCGGCGGATCGGCGACACCTTCCTCAGTCCGCTGGTGCTCTACCATGAATCGCGGATCGGCGAGGTGCGCTACCTCCCGGACGACCGGCACCATTTCCAGCGCCGGGACTTCAGCAACCTCAGTCGGACCGACCTGACCTTCCGGGCCGACCTTCGGCAAGAGGCCGAGCTGCCGCTGAAACTGGGACCGCTGAATCTGGTCCCGTTCGGGTCGGTCCGGGGCAGCTACTGGGACGGCGAAGCCCTGCGCGAGGGCACGATGTGGCGCGGCCTGGGCGTATACGGAGTGCGCGGCGGGACCAGCTTCAGCCGGGTATTCGACCAGATCAATTCCGAGTTGCTGGACATCCACCGCATCCGCCACATCATCAAGCCCGACTACGCCTTGTGGTGGGCCAACAGCAACACCCGCAGCGAGCTGCTCACCCCCTTCGATTACGGCATCGAGACCATCGACCCCTTCTACGGAGCCACGCTCGGCCTGCGCCAAGTGTGGCAGACCAAACGCGGGCCGGAAGGGCAGCGCCGGACCGTCGATCTGCTGATGTTCAACCTGGAAATGGGCCTGTTCGGCAACACCGACGGCCGCCACGAGGGTTCCAACGGCTATGCCAACCCCCTGCGGCCGGAGAACAGTCGGGCCCGCAACTACTTGGCCGGCGACTTGACCTACCGGCTCAGCGACACCACCAGCCTGCTTTACGACTTCAACTTCGACCTCAACGACCGGTCGTTTGACCGGCATGATGTCTCGCTGGCCATCGAGCGCAGTCCGCGGCTGTCGTACGTGCTGGGGTCGCGGTACGCCGGCGACATCGAGATGAGCCTGCTGGGCGGGGGCTACAACTACAAGCTGACCGAGAAACACCTTACCGGGCTCCGGGCCTGGTGGGACGCCGACAGCGGCCAGTTCGGCGAAGTCACTTTCTCCTACGTCCGCAAACTCCCCCGCTGGTATCTGGGGGTTAACTTCGAGTACGACAACCTCAGCGACGACCTGTCGATCTCCCTGTCGCTCTGGCCGGAAGGCATCCCGGAGTGGACCCTCGGCTCTCGACGCTTCACCGGCCTGGGCACTTCGACCGGCATCCGGCCCTGAGTCCGACCGGGCCCGGCCGCAGGGTATCCGTCGCGCTTGCAGTCGGCTCCCGAGGGTGCTCAGCGGGTCGTTTTTATCGGAAGGTGGCTGCTTTCGGATAGGTTCTCCGCGCCCGGAATCCATCTTGCCCATCATTCCTCCGATACTGGCTGACGGCAAGCGCAAGGTGTGGCTGCCTTGGCCTTCGGTTCCCTTTGGAGGAATGCCGTGGGCACGATTACCAGCGGCGTGGGGCTCGTTTCCGGCCTGAATTATCAGAATATCGTGGAGCAGTTGATCGCCATCGATGCCCGGCCGCGGGATCAGCTTCAGACCCGGATCAGCAACATAAACGCGCAGAAGGCTGCATATCTGGAGATTTCTGCGCGAATCACCGCGATGCTGTCGCGCCTGAACGTGCTGATCCGGACAGATTCATTCCGGTCCGTCTCGGTCAGCTCGTCTTCGCCGAGCGTGTTGTCGGCCAGCGGCGGTTCCGGACTGGCCGAGGGGAGCTACAGCTTCGTGGTCCGGGCCCTGGCCTCGACCCACCAGTTGGTGAGTCGGGGCTTTTATGACCGCAAGGCCCCGCTGACCGCCGGCACGCTCACCATCGAGTCGGCCCAAGCCCGGGTCAATAACGCCACCCGGCTGGACGAGCTGAACGGCCACACCGGCGTCCATCGCGGCTCGCTGAAGATCACCAACGGCTTGGGACAGGAAGCGGTGATCAATGTCAGCGACGCCCTGACCGTGCAGGACGTGGTGGACAAGATCAACGCGGCCGGCATCCAGGTCAGCGCCCGGGTCGATGGAGACCGGCTGGTTCTTTCGGACGGGTCGGGTGGAACCGGCGGCCTGCGGGTGCAGGAAGTCGGCGGCGGACGCACCGCGTCCGACCTGGGCTTCGGGGTCGGCCACGCCTACGCCCCGGATGGCCAGCTTGCCGGCAGCAGCATCATGTATCTGGCGACTTCCACGCCGACGGCCAGCCTCAACGACGGGCTGGGTATCCGAGCCGCACCTGCGGGCGGCGACTTCACGATCGAAGCCGGCGGCGCGCAGATCAGCGTCGGCTTGAGCGACATCCTCACGCCGACCGTCCGACTCGAACGCCTCAACCATGGGCAGGGCGTCCGTCTGGGCCAGGTCCGGATCACCTCTCGCGACGGCACCCTGGCCACCGTGGACCTGACCGGCGCCAAGACCATCGCTGACATCAAGCAGGCGATCGAATCGGCCTTCGGCGACTCCCGCATCACCGTGACGCTCACTGGTAGCCGGCTGATAATCAGCGACAAGACCGACACCAGCAAGCTGGAAGCCGGCCAGGTGCGTGACTTGTTGATCGAGGACCTGAGCGGGTATGCCGCTCGCGACCTGGGTATCGACGGACAGTCGTCCAAGGGCAAGATCAATGGCCGCGACATCCTGCACATGACCACCTTGGCCGACGTCATCAGCGCCATCAACTATGCGGATGGTAACCTGGGTACCGACGGCAAGCCCCTGGTGACAGCCTTGGTCGCGGGCGACGGTCGCGGCCTGGTGCTCACCGGGAGCGGCCCGCTGGTGGTTACCGGCCCGGCCGCCGGGGTCAACTCGCGGGCCCTTTGGGACCTGGGCTTTCAGGAAGGCACCTACGACGGAACGATGACCGGGGCCCGGATTATCGGCAGCATCAACACGGTGATGCTGAAGACGCTCAACGGCGGGTCCGGAGTGTCCGGGACCACCATGCAGATTGCCGCCAACGGCAGGTCCGCCACGCTGGACTTGACCGGCGTGGAAACCCTGGCCGAGGTGATCGACCGGATCAACCGGGCCACCGACGCCGGCGGACAGAGCCTGGGGATCGAAGCGGCCTATGACGCCACCGGAACCCGGCTGATGGTCAGCAACCTGATCGATGACAGCCCGATTACAATCAGCGGCGATTTTGCCGAATCGCTCGGTCTGGCTCAGAGCGGTACCTTGATTCGGAGCAATAACCTTCAGCGGCAGTACATCTCCGAGACCACCCGCCTGGACAGTCTGAATGCGGGAAGGGGCGTTTCGCGCGGGCGCTTCAAGATCACCAGCTCGACCGGGGCCAGCGCCACGGTCAACCTGTCCGGCTCAATCCGGACGTTGCAGGACGTGATCGACGCGATCAACGATCTGAAGATTGGCGTGCAGGCCGGCATAAACGCCACCGGAGACGGGCTGCTGATCACCGACACGGCCGGCGGCGCCGGAACCCTGAGGATCGAGGAGGACGGCGGCACGACCGCCCGGGACCTCAATATCCTGGGCAACGCCCGGGACGGACAAATCGACGGTTCGATGGAATTCAAGATTCAGATCGGGGGCAGCGACACGCTGGAGAGCCTGGCCGGTCGGATCGGCTCGGAAACCACGCTGGCGACCGCCGCCCTGCTCAACGATGGAACCGGGTTGGCTCCCTACCGTCTGAGCATCGCGGCCCGGGCCAGCGGGGCGGCCGGTGAGCTGATCGTCGACGACAGCGATACCGGCTTGGCCATAACCGCGCTGACACGGGCTCAGGATGCCCGGGTGTTTTTCGGAGCCAGCAGCGAAAGCGGCGTCCTGCTCACCAGCTCCAGCAACACCTTCGAGAATGCCATCCATGGGCTGACCCTCACCATCAACGCGGTCGACGACAAACCCGTCACCGTGGTGGCGACCCGGAAGATTGACACTCTGCTGACCGCCCTCAAAGGGTTGGTGGACGACTTCAATTCGGCCATGGAACGGATCAACAAGGCCGGGGCTTACGACGCCGAGACGCAAGTGGCCGGGCCGCTTCAGGGCGAGGGGACGCTGCGGATCATCCAGAGCCGGCTGCACCGGATGTTCACCGGGACGGTGTACGCCGGCGGAGTGCTCAGACGCCTCTCCGACGTGGGCATCACGCTGGAAAGCGGCAATAAGTTGAGCTTTGAGGAGCAGAAGTTCCGCGACGTTTACCAGGCTGACCCGACCGCCGTCGAGCGGCTCTTCACCGACAGTGAGTATGGCCTGGCGGTCCAGATCAAAGCCCAGGTTGAGCAGATGACCGACAGTGGCGGCCTGATCGACAGCCAGACCAAGACGCTGGAAAACCGCCAGGAGCTGCTCAACGATCGGATCAGCGAACTGAATGAGCAATTGGAGCGGAAACGGGCCCGGCTACTGCGTCAATTCCAGGCGATGGAATCGGCTTTGGCCCAGTTGCAGTCGCAGCAGACGGCCCTCAGCAACTTGTCGTCCCTGGCAAACAATCTGCTCAACAACACGCTGTCCAGCCGGCGCTAACCCGGGTATTGAGGGCCCTCGAGCCGGGGCCTGCTGGCCTTCTTGAAGCAGCTTTGCGGAAGACTGTTGATATGAATCCCAACCCGAGTGTGTCGCAGGAATACCTGAGAAATGCGGTCCTGACCGCCCCGCCCGAGCAGTTGCAATTGATGTTGTATGATGGTGCGATTCGCTTCGCGACTCGCGGACTGGAAGCTATCCGGGTCAAGGATCGGGAAGCGGCCTTCAACGCCCTGGACCGCGCCCAGCGCATCGTGATCGAGCTGAGCAACGGGATCCGCCGGGAGATCAACCCCGAGCTGGCCGACCGCATGAGCGCCATTTACAGCTTCATCTACCGCCGGCTGGTGGACGCCAACATCCGTCAGGATGAACAGGCGGTAGAGGATGCCCTGCGGATCCTGCGTTACGAGCGCGAGACCTGGCTGCTGCTGCTGGAGAAGCTCAAGCAGGAATCGCAGGCCGCTTGTCCGACTTCCCAGCCACAGGGCTCGAACGCCACCGCCGACCATCAGCCGGCGTTCACCGCCGAGGGTTGACCGCCGCCGGCCGCTTCGGCCACCATAGTCGGGTCGACTCCTCCGCGGTCTCCAGCAGGGTCGGCCGTCTTCCGATCAGATCAGCACGCAGCAGGATCGCGCCCCGGGCTGAAGTGGCGGGGGTGGAGAACCAGTGGACCGACGGCTCTGGGATGTTGCCGTAGGTGGCCACCGGCACGCTCACCGGAATCTCCACATAGGGCGTCCGGGCTGACAGATCGCGCAGGTAGGAGGCCATCGCCGGTGCATCTCGCGCTGTCAGGAGGATCAGTGCCGGTCGCTCCTGGGGCCGGGGCATGGTGGCCGCGCCGCCCCCCGGGCTGCGAATACAGAGGTCGGGCCGATAAAACATAAGCGGCAGCTCGCCATAGCTGGTCAGCACTACATCGCCCGGCTCAGCCAGGTCGCTCACCGCGTTGAGGGCTATGCGGTCGGGGCCAACGAAATCATGGGTAAGCTCGTAAATCAGCCCGATCAGCTCGAACCGGATGAAAGGTCGCTGACGGGTGCAGAAGTCAGGCGTGTGGCAATACAGGTAGATGGCTGACTTGGGCAGCAGGTACTGGATCGGGACTGAGGCCACGCTGGTCAGGATCAGCGCCGCTGTGCCGACCGCCACACTGCTTGCCGCCAGCGGACTGCTTCGGACGGCCGACTTCAATCGGTGGTACGCTCCCATGAGCGTCAGGCCCAAAATCAGCTTGGCCAGACTCATGAAGGGAATGACATAGCGCAACTGGGGAGTCGGCACGACGAAAGCCAGGGTGAGCATGCCCAGCAGCAGAATCGCTGTGCACGAAACTGCGACCCGCTGGGGTGTAGCCCATGATCCTGTGGTCCGTAAGGCTGGGACCAAGAAAAACACCGCGGCCGGGATAAGGAAGACCAGCGGGATGAACCATCCGTCCAGATAACACAGATGTGCCAGCAGGTTGGTCTTGTACACTGGTTTTTCTTCGGCCTGCGCGCCGAAGCGGTCCCAGTGCAGAATCAGACCCGGCAGGCACAGGAGGATTGCCAGGGCCGTTCCTGTTGCGGCTGCAACGATTTGTCGTCGCCGGGCCTTGAGAATCCAGGCTGACGCCGCCAGGCCGGGCACAAGCGCTCCGAGCGTCGCGAAATCCGCGTAGAACTGGGCGGCGATCGCCAGGCCCCACGCCAGGGCCCAGCGCCGCCGCCGGCCGACCATAAGCTCGATGAAGGTCGCGACCACCAGCAGGCAAGTCAGAGCGCTGAGGCCATAGTAGCGACACTGCCGGCAGTGGAGCACGAAGGTGGCCGAGGTGGCCAGAAGCAGGCCGCTGAGCGTGGCGGCCCCCAGGCTCCGCCAGTGTCGCCAAGCGAACCAGGACACCAGCCCGACGCACAGGACGCCGCAAAGCGCAAATGGCAGCCGGACCGACCAGGCGTGCTCGCCCAGCAGCTTCAGGCTGGCCGCGGCCAGATAAAACTGGCCCCAGGGATGAAAGGTCCACAAGTAATCTGGGTTGAAACCGACCACCCGCTGGAGGATCAGATTGGGTCCGTTGAGGGCTTTGGGCACGCCGTTGCGGAGCACGCTCTGGGCCAGGACCGCGGTTTCGCCCTCGTCCTGCCACAGGTCGCGCTGCCCCAGGTTGGCCAGGCATAGCGTGATGGCGACCAGCCCCACCAGCGCCAGCAGCCAACCTCTCCAGCGGGTCGCGGTCGGCGGTTGCCCACGGGGTCCCGGCCTCTTTTGGAATGACCGCTGGCCCAAGCTACGTGCCATTCGGCTGGTCTCTTTCGGCGTTGCCGTGGTCGGCTTCCTGCGGTCGGCCAGCATAGCCGTCGGTCCGAATAAACACTAGCCGGCGAGCTGCCTGGAGCCTACGAGGTTGTTCCGGGCAAGCGGAAGAGGGGGCCGCGGGGTGTGGGTCAGGCGGCTGGCTGCGACCGCCACCGCACGCCTGGAGCCAGCCGGCTGGTGGGGATAAACTAAGAACATGCGGAAGAATTACATCCTCGACGCCAACATTCTGATCCACGACCCCTACTCGATCCTCCACTTCGCGGACAACACGGTCATCATTCCGGTCGGAGTCATCAGCGAGCTTGACCGTTTCAAAAAAGAAGCCAGCGACCGCGGGTTCAGCGCCCGGGCCGTGGTTCGGCTGCTGGACGGACTGCGCAACGGACAAAGCCTGGCCGCCGGCGTGAAGCTGGAAAGTGGCGGGATCCTCAAGGTCTACTGCGAGCCGGAACGGGTTCTGGAAGGCAGTAGTGGCCCGGCCGACGTGGAGATCCTCCGGGTCGCCCGAGCCATCAAGCAGGCCGAGCCGGATACGCCGGTGATAATCGTCACCAAGGACATCAACCTGCGGATCCGGGCGGATGCGGCCGGCTTGAGGGCTGAGGACTACGAGTCTGACCACGTGCCGCTGGCCGAGGTGGCCCGCCCGGACACCGAACTGACCGTCACCGCCGAGCAGTTGGACGAGTTCCGACGCCACGGACGCCTGAGCCTGAGCGGGCTCGGGCTGCGGGCCAACCAGTACGTGCTCCTGCGCACCGGCGAGAACCACCAGGGCACCGCCTTGGCCCGCCGGGATGCGACCTCCGAGCAACTGATCGCCCTTCGGGATCCGCCCGGCGGCCTGTGGGGCATCCACCCCCGGAACAAGGAGCAGTACTACGCGATCGATGCCCTGCTGGACGAACGCGTCAGTCTGGTGTCACTGATGGGCAAGGCCGGCACCGGAAAAACGCTGCTGGCTCTTGCGGCCGCCATGTACCAGACTTTCCGCAAGCGGCTCTACCGCGGCATACTGGTGTGCCGCCCCATCGTTCCGGTCGGGCGTGATCTGGGATTCCTGCCCGGCGATCTCGGCAGCAAGCTGGCCCCCTGGGTCAAGCCGATTACCGACACCATCGAGTTCCTGCTGGATGCCGGCGGCTGCGTGAAGGGTCACGGGGATGAAGCCAGTCTCATACGAGCCGGACTGATCGAGATTCAGCCGTTGACCTACATTCGTGGCCGCAGCATCGCCAAGCGGTTCGTGGTGATCGACGAGGCCCAGAACCTCACTCCCCTGGAGGTCAAAACCGTGATCACGCGGGTGGGCCAGGCGGCCAAGGTGGTTCTGACCGGCGACCCCTGGCAGATCGACAATCCCTACGTGGACCGCAACAGCAGCGGGTTCATCTATCTCATCAACCGTTTCGCCGGCGAACCGCTGGCCGCCCACGTGGAGCTGCGCAAAGGCGAACGCAGCCCGCTGGCAGAACTGGCCGCCAACCTGCTCTGACGACCTCCGCCGCAGCCCCCATGGGTGCCTGCCCGGCCGCGATCGAGCCGGCCAACAATGCGACCGCCAGTTGGACCAGCCGGCGTTAACCCGTAGGCCGGAACCGAACCTCCCCTTCAGCGCAGCCGCAGCGAGTTCCCCACCACGGTCAGCGAACTGCACATCATGGCCGCACTGGCCAGCACGGGCGGCACAGGTGCGAGCATGGCCAGGGGGAGCATGACCAGGTTGTAGGCCAGTGCCCAGAACAGGTTCTGCCGCATGATTCTCAGGCTGGCTCGAGCGATGCGGACCGTTTCGGCGATCAAGGTCGGCGAGTAGCCCACCAACGAGATGTCGGCTGCCTCACGGGCCACGTCCGCGCCAGTGCCCAAAGCGATCCCGACGTCGGCGGCCGCTAGTGCCGGGGCATCGTTGATTCCGTCGCCGACCATTGCCACCGTCTGGCCCTCAGCCACGAGCTGCTGAACGCGCTCCAGTTTCTCCTGTGGACTTAGCTGAGCCTGATATTCCTCTATACCCAGTTCCGCGGCGACCCGGGCGACCGCGATCGCACGGTCGCCGGAAAGGACTCTGAGCCGTACGCCCAGCTTTCGCAGGGCTTGCACCGCGGCCCTCGCCTGCGGGTGTGGCGGATCGGCAAATGCCAGCAGTCCGACCAGCTCGCGGTCTACGCCAACCCAGACCACGCTCAGCCCCTCGGCCGTTAGTGCTTCCGCGCGAGCCAGACCCGCGCGGGTGTCGGTGCCGTTTTCACGCAGCCAGGCCTCGCTGCCCACGCTCACCTGTGCTCCAGCAACCTGCCCACTTACTCCCTTCCCGGGACTGGACCGGAAATGGTCGGTTTGCGGCGGCCGGATGCCGCGCTGCCGGGCCGCCTGCCATACCGCCCGGGCCAGCGGATGTTCGCTGAACTGCGCGACCGCGCTGGCGGCCCGAAGGATGTCCTCCTCCCCCGACCGACCGCAGACGCAGATTCGCTCCAGGGCCGGCCGCCCGAGCGTCATAGTTCCGGTTTTGTCCAGCAGAACCACGCGTATGTGTCCGGCGGCCTCAAGAGCTGCCGCATCGCGTACCAGAATGCCACGTCGGGCCGCCCGGGTGGTGCCGACCAGAACCGCGGTCGGGATCGCCAGACCGAGGGCACACGGACAAGCCACGACCAGGACGGCGATCATCCGCTGGATTGCCCAGGTCGTCTCTGCACCGGCCAACCATTTCCAGCCGATCAGCGTGGATACCGCGATCAGAATCACTGCGGGCACGAACCTGGCGGCGAGTCGATCGGCCAGACGCTGCCAGGGTGTTTTGGTGGCCTGGGCCTGCTGGACGAGCTGCGCGATGCGGGCGGCCGCACTGGTGCTGCCGGTGGCGGTGGCCCGGATTTCCAGTAGACCGTCCGCCACCCAGGTGCCCCCGAAAACCCGGTCCCCTGGACCACGCTGCACCGGGAGCGATTCTCCGGTGAGCATGCTCTCATCCAGCGTGGCTTGGCCCCAACTCACCTCCCCGTCCACCGGGACCGGGGCATGAGCGGCCACTCGCAGTCGGTCACCTGGACGCACGGCTTGCACCGGGATGATTTCCGTCCGGTCGTCGAGCACGCGGCAGGCGGTTTGGGGAATTCGCCGAGCCAAGGCCTCCAGTGCCGCAGAAGCCTGCCCGCGAGCCCGGGCCTCCAGGTACTTTCCCAGCCCGACCAGCAGCACAATCAGGACGGCGGTATCCAAGAGTATCAACTGGTGGATTCCGGTCGCGACCCCGAGCAGACTGCTGCCCAGGGCAGTCATTGCCCCCAGACTCACCAGCAGGTCCATATTGGCCCGGCCGGCCAGTAATGCCCGGCTGGCACCCAACAGCATTGGACCCGCGGCCGCTGCCACCACGCCCAGGGTTAGCGCGATTTGCACCGGCCAAGCCGCCCGAGGTGCTAGAAGGTGATCCAACCAGAGCGGCCATCCGTCCGGCCGGATGGCGACTCCCACGTGGGCTGCAATCACCGGGAGCCCCAGCAGAAGGGCCAGCAGCAAGCGATGTTGCTGCCGACGAAGTTGGGCGGTCTGGGCTGAAACGGCCGGCGCCTCCCGTTCCGGCTCACGCAAGAATGCCTGATAACCTGCCTTCCTGACCGCCTCGGCCAGGGCCGGCACCGTGTCCGGGGTGGCCTGGTCGGTCAGCCAGACGGTGGCCTGTTGGGTGAGCAGGTTGGCGCTGGCTTGGGCGACGCCGGGGACCCGGCGGAGGGCGCCCTCCACGCTGGCCACGCAGCCGGCGCAGTGCAGGCCGCTGAGGGTTAGCTCGACCTGCCGGGCGGCAGGGGTGCTTGGGGTCATGTTTATATAATAGGCGGGCCGGCCGGCGGCAGTGGGCCGGGGA
>CAYZXK010000213.1:0-6250 GCA_964482395.1 uncultured Planctomycetales bacterium
ATGGGCGGTTGCGGGTTGCGCTGTCGGAACTCCTCCAGCTTGCGGACCTGCGACTCGTCCAGAATGCCCTTCACCTCTTCCATGAACTCGTCCACCACCCGGGCCCCGGAGGCGGCCAGCTCACGCATCTGAGCATTGATCTGCTCGGCCCGCTCCTGGTCGCCGCTCTGACGGGCCTCCCGGTACTGGCGGGCCAGCTCGCGAACCTGCTGATGCTCCGATTGCTGCTGCTCAGCGCGGAGTCGGTACTTAGCCAGGATGGCGTCGAATTGCTCCCGCTGGGTCTGACTGAGGTCCAATTCCTCCGCCAGGCGGCGCGCCATCGGCTCGAAGCGGAGCCGCGCCGAACGAAGCGGCCGCTCGATCGCCGCCCCGGCCGGAGCAGACTGGGGAGGGTCCTGACCTGGGGCCAACCCGGCAACCAGCATCACCACCGGACAAATCAACCATGCTGTTTTCATAATTCTCTCCTGCCTGGCCCGGCCGCGATCGGGCCGGGGCTCCAACCCCGGGCGGCGGCGTCTGAAAGGCCCGCGGTCCAGCCGCTGGACTGCTCGGCCGGCAACGCCGCCCGCTACTTCTACCAGTTAGGACGGCCAGCCGACGCACTTGTTGCCGTCGGCCGGGAAACATTTTATCCGGCCCGCCTCAGCAATCTGCCAGCAAAAGGCTATCGGCCCAACCCAGCTCGCAAGCCGCCGCCCGGTTGACCCGATACATTCAGAAAGCTAGGATTCGTCGAATCGCGTCGGCCGTCCCAAGCGCGGGCGGTCGCCGGCGATGTAATTCGCGACCCATTTCGGCGGTCGTCGAGCAGGCAGCCGGCCCAGCGCCTCGGGAAGAAGGTCTTCGTCCGGCGCCGGCCATGTGCAGGAGAGCGATTGGCTAAAGAGGACACCATCCAGATGGAGGCCGTCGTGGTAAAGGCCCTGCCCAACGCCATGTTCCTGGTCGAGGCAGAGTTGGGCGGCGCCGGCAAACACGAAGTGTTGGCCCACGTTTCCGGACGGATGCGCAAAAACTTCATCCGAATTCTGCCCGGCGACCGGGTAACTGTAGAGCTCTCGCCTTACGACCTCAAGCGGGGGCGGATCATCTATCGACAGAAGTAGCCTGCCGTGGCCCGCGCGGGCGACTGACGCCAACAAACAGCAGCGTCCGGCGCTTGACCAGGCGGCCAGGCGGTGTCGCCGGCCGCGACCAGTTCACTCATACCCGGCCAGACGCTCCCGGATTTGCCGCGCGGTCAGCCCGGCCACCAGCACACGCTTGAGCGGCCGCGTCCGGCCGCTGAGGATCACGACCCCCGACCTCTCCACCTCCAGAATCTCGGCCAGCAGATCCACAACCGCCGCGTTGGCCCTGCCGCTTTCCGCCGGCGCCGTCACCGTCACTTTCAGCGATTTACCCCATAGGCCGGCCACCCCGGTCCGAGATGCGCCCGGCACGACCTTGGTCGACAAGAGTGCCCCTTCCGGACGCTGCTCGATCTCGATGCGATCTGCGTCAATTCCCATGCCGGGTGCCGGAAGTCGTCGCAGCCGGGCCGCCCGACGAATCCTGCGGCCCGAACTCGTCACCCCGGAACGTGCTGCCCAGATAAGTCTCCCGGACCCGCGGGTCATTCACCAACTGAGCCGGCGTGCCAGAGCAGATCACCCGCCCCTCGTGAATTACATAGCTCCGGTCGGTAACCCGCAGCGTCTCACGCACGTTGTGGTCGGTGAGCAGGATGGCGATCCCCGCCTCACGCAGGCGGATGATCTCCTGCCGCAACCCTTCAACCGCGATCGGATCGACGCCGCTGAAGGGTTCATCCAACAAAATGAGCTTGGGCCGCGTGATCAGGGCCCGGGCGATCTCCAGCTTCCGGCGTTCCCCGCCTGAAACTTTCTTGGCCGGGTTGTCTCGCACCTTGGTCAGGCCGAATTGCCTGAGCAGTTCTTCCACGATCCGACGCTGCTCGGCCCGGGAGAATCGCATGGTCTCACAGATGGCCATCAGATTCTCCGCAATAGTCAGTCGCTGAAAGACGCTGGGCTCCTGAGAGAGGTAGCCGATCCCACGCCGGGCCCGCTGGTACATTGGCAAAGAGGTGATGTCCTCGCCATTAAACCGGACCCGTCCGGCCTCCGGCGTTATCATTCCGACGGTTATCCGGAAACTGGTGGTTTTTCCGGCCCCGTTAGGTCCCAGCAGGCCGACGATTTCGCGTTCGCTGACCTGGAAACTGACGTGATCGACGACCGTCCGGCCGTTGTAAGATTTCACCAGGTTATCGGCCTCAAGCAGCATTTATGAGAGCCTCGAAATGGAAAGCGGCCTTTGTGGAAAACATGTGCAGAGTCGCGCTAGTCGCTGCGGCAGATAGAGATAGGAGCGGTCGGCGTGGGCCGATAATAGTTGGTTTTTGCTGACGGCTTTTCGTCAGATGTCGGGAGCGCGCACGATCAGGCGAAATCAGCACTTGCCACCAGAAACCTGAATCCGTCCCGGGATGCTGGCCAAGATTTTTCGGGAACGCTTCCAACCAGCCAATTGGACGCGGCTGGCACGGCCCTGAGGCCCACCCGGTGCTGTGGATAACTCGGCCAAGGTAGTCCACGTTTGCCTGCCGCCCGACCTAACGGACAAACCGCACACGCCCAAGGTCCGGAACCAGCCACCGGCCCGCCCGGTCCAGGGGCAACAGCCCGGGAAGATACACGAAAGCCGCCTGACCTACAATCTGCTCCGCCCGGACCGTCCCCGCCCGGTAGTCGGCCGGCAGATGAGGCCCCACCTCGGTTTCGGTCCACTCGCGGCTATCGTGGCTATCCGGGCTGTTGTCGCCTAGGACGAAGTACTCACCGGCTTGCAGCGCAAAGGGTTGGCCAGCCGCCGCCCGCTGCGTGGTACCCGGCCGGCACGTGTAGTGTACGTCGCGATCCAGCCGCAGACGCCGCAGCTCGAGTCGAAAATTACAGGCTGCCAGGCGGATCGCGACCCGTCGCCCCCCCGGACCGGAACGCAGGGCTTCAAGCTGCGGTGCGTATTGTGCGTCGGTGGTGGAGAGCAGGTCCCGGCCATCGATCTTGACGTACACCCGATAGTCCACGTGACCGAATTCGATCGCTATCGGACGCCCCAGCGGCAGCGGTTCTCGGGACCCAGCCTCCAGGACAGTCGGCTCGCGGTCATCATCAAGCGATTCCAGCTCGAGCCGGACCCGCCCATCGCGGTGCAGCAGGGCCGTGAAGCGCCAGGGCGGACGGGTCAACTCCAAGCGAAACGCCCCTGCTCCGGCCCCCAGCACAAGCTCAGCGCACAGCCGCACATCGCCGACCTGGGTACCGGAGGAGCGTCGGTTGTAGGCGTAGAAATCCAGCAGGTATTCCGGCCCGGCGTCCCAGTTGAAAGCGAGGGTACGCCAGGTGGAATCCAGCCCGTCGTAGCGGATCACTCGAGTGTCCAGGCCCGACCATCCCTGGTAGCCCTCTGAAGGCGGATCGATGGCTATCCAGCGGGTCCGCCGGCCGGCCTCATCACCCGCCCCCTCCACGTGCGATTGATCGTACACGATAAACCAGAGCGCCTCCTGCACGGAGGGCGGCTTGCGGGCGATCTGGCCGTTGATGAACAGGTCGCCGTCCACGATCTCGACTGTTTCGCCGGGCAGGCCGACCACGCGTTTGATGTAATGTTGCTGCGGGTCAGCCGGATCGCGAAACACGATCACATCCCAGCGGCCGGGGCCCAGCCACCTGCCCAGCGCGTAGGGCCATTTGTGCACCAGCACCCGGTCGCCGGCCTTGGGGACCGTGCCGGCCGGGGTGGCTTCCAGGCGCAACTGGCAATTGGGGCAAGTGACTTCCGGCGGGACGACGAAGCCGTTTGCGGACGGCGACGCGCTTCGCAGCGGCGCGAAGCTGAACTCCCAGCCGCAGGCCGGGCAGACGCGGGTGGCGTGAGCGCCCAGCAGCGACTCGGCCATCGAGCCGGTTGGAATGATGAAGGCTTCGACCACGAAGGCCCGAAAGATGAGGGCCAGAATCAGGCCGGTCAGGATGGTCTGGACGATCTCGGCCAGTCGGGCCGTGGCGGGCAGCCTGTCGGCCGGGTCGGACCTTTCAGGCGTTTGGCCGGCCAGCGGGAGCGTCCCAGAGTCCATCGGATTGCCCGGCATTGGCTGCACAGGCCGGATCCGCCGGCCGGCGCGTCAGCGGATCCAGCGGGCCCGCCCCATGTCCGGCAGCAGGCTTGGGCCGCTTGGCGTCAGCGGAAGGAACCCAGGCCAATAGACGAAGAAAGCCGGGCCGATCATCTGATCGGCCGGCACGGTTCCCGGCTGGAAACGCCCCTCCGCGGCCGCCCGCTTCAGGTGCGGGCCAACCGGGTCTTTTGCGCCGCCGGCAAAAGCGAAACGGGCGTCCAGGCTGCTGGGGCTGTTGTCTCCCAGCACGAAGTAGTCTTCCGGACCAAGCCGGATCGGATTACCCTGCACCCCGTAGCCCGGCCTACGCCCATCGGGACCCAGCCGGATGTCGCTGGTGTAATAGATATCCCGCTCGACCAGCACGTGACGCAGAACGGCTCGCACGTCCTGAGCGGCGATCCGCAACAGCGGCGGTTCGGTCGAGCCGGCCGAGGCGCGGGCGATCTCGGGCGTAAGCCGATACTGGTCGGGTGTGGACCGGATGACCGGGTTACCGTTCGCCTCCACCTGCACCGTTCCGTCCACATGGCAGAGGGCCAGGCACAGCGGCCCCGAAGACGGCGCTTGCCACCGGCCCCAGGTCTGCCGCTCCGGGCGGTCGCCGACCTGGCAATCCAGCGTGACCGTCCGATCCGCATTCAAGCGAGCGAAGAAACGGTGCTGACGGCGAGTAATGCTCAATTCCACATAGCCCCCCGGCGGGCCGGCCAGCAGTTCCACCTCGGCCGACAGCCGGACATCGGCGACAACGTTGGGCCGGATCTCGACCCGGGGTTCGTTATAAGCGTAGAAATCCTGGACCACGCCCGGACGCCGCCAATCACGCGGGTCGGTGCCGAACTGGATCTCAGATCGGCCCTGTCCCAGGCCATCAAAACGCAGCACGCGGGTATCCAGGCCGGACCAGGGGCTCGTATCGTCCAAAGCGGCCCAGTGCGGGAAGTACTGCGTCTGACCGAGGTACTCGCGCGAAGGCAGGTAGTCATGATCGTAATACGGAAACCACAGCGATTGTTGGGCCTGCCGAGTCTTGCCGACGATCTGCCCGTTGACGAATACGTCCCCGTCGATCAACTCTATTTCCTCGCCCGGCAAACCGATCAGGCGCTTGATGTAGTTCTGCTGCCCGTCGGTGGGAACCTTGAACACTACCACGTCCCAGCGGGCCGGAGGTCGGCCCGGCAGCCATCCGTGGACGAAGATCCGGTCGCCGGCCACGGGCTGAAGCCGGTCGGCCCCACGCGGGTCGAAGATCCGCTGCCACCGGCAGTTGGGGCAGCAGAAGACCCGCGGGTGGTAGGGCAGATCGGGACGCCAATTGGGCGGCTGCTGCCACCCGACGGCGTATTCCGTCCCACAGTTCGGGCAGGTATACAACGCGTGCGCCCCATACAGGGTGGCAGCCATCGAGCCAGTCGGGATGATAAACAACGGCAAAAAGAAGCTCTTTAGGATCAACAGGTATATGAAGAATCCGATAAACGATGCCGCCTGCTCAATCCACGTCTCTTTGCCACCCGGCCCATCCCGCAGCCGTTTGGCGGCCACCACCTTGCCGGTCTTTCCGTTCACCGTCGGTTCACCAGAGTCTGGAACGCCCACCTGTCACTGGACGGGCAGCCTACCGACCGGGCGGGAGCAGGTCAAACCGCGCCGGTTGCCGGCACCCTGGCACAGATCGGACGAGGTGCGATGGCCCGGCTGCCGTTGATCCCCTGTCGGCTGTTGGATCCTCGACCGGAGCGAAAGGCTCGCCGCCGGCCGATCGCCGAGGCGGTGAACATTCCATTACGCGAGCTTGCCTTGCGCACCCATGAGTTGCCGCCACCAGAGGAGCAGGTTGCAGTGACCGCCATCGGCCCGGTGGCTGAATCAGCCGTCGCCTGGCTGACCGGGCACCGGCGACCAGCCAGACTAGCAGGTCGCTAAGAAACTCGGCCTGACACTTTGGCATCGCGTATATTTCATGGGTTCTATCACGGAGGATGGCAGATGCGCGGTCGAGTGGATTTTCAGGGCGAGGTTTTTCACACCTTCAACGTTGAGGATCTGATT
>CAYZXK010000214.1:0-4118 GCA_964482395.1 uncultured Planctomycetales bacterium
TGACACCGCTATCGCATACGCGGCATGGCGATCAAAACAGTAAACCACGGGGTCGCTGCCCGCCGGAAGCGATCCCGGAACCGCCCCAAACGCGGCGTCCCCCTTCCATTCCGGCGGGTCGGCTGGACGCACGCCCCGGCCCGCCTGGATCGGCACCTCCAGCAGCGGCCGGCCGCTGGCCGTGTCCACCAGGTGCAGGCCGCCGTCGGCAGTTGCCACCAGCACAGCGGCATCATCGCCTCTCCCCACCATTTCAGCCGATTCGATCCCGGCCGGCGCCTGCCACTGCCAGACCGGGTCGATCCCTTCCTGGCACCAGCCGCGGCCGGCTATCACGCTTACCGCGCAGACCAGCCACACTTTAACTGACATGTAACACCATCTCACCAAGGGTCTCGCGGGCCGCGCGACGGAGGTTGCCCGCAGTCTGCGCCAAACCCCGGTCCAGGGGGGTGTCGGCCGGGGTTACAACCACAATTCGTCGCAGTCCCAGTCGCCCAGTCAAGTCAGCGGGCGTTTGTCCAGGGGCCAGCCCGAGCCGCCCGGCGAATGCAATCGTCGGCACGCCAAGTTCCCCAGCCAGCCGGGCCAGGCCCGCCACGACCTTCCCTCCGACGGTCTGCTCATCAATCCGGCCCTCGCCCGTCAGGCACCAATCGCACCCGGCCAGCCGCTGCTTCAGGTCCACGCAGGCCGCGACCCGATCAAACCCCGAAACCAGTTGAGCACGCGTAGCCGCGGCCAGGCCCGCCGGCAAACCACCTGCGGCCCCCCCTCGAGGCAAGGCTTGCACGTCTACCCCCGTGGCCTCCCGAAGCAACGCCGCCCAATTGGCCAACCCACGCTCCAGCCGCGCCACCCCCTCCGAAGAGGCTCCCTTCTGTGGTCCGAAAACGCGGGCCGCTCCCCGCATTCCGAGCAGCGGATTGTCGACGTCACAGAGCACCTCGACCGTAACCGCGGGACGATCAGTCGGCGGCCGAACCTCCCGCAGGTCGGCCAGCATTCCGCCCGTCGCCGGCCCGCCGATCACCTGGCCATCCGGACCGACCAGTTGCCACCCCAGAGCCTGCAAGCAGCCGGCGCCGCCGTCGACGGTCGCCGACCCCCCTACGCACAGCCAGATCCAGTCCACGCCGTCCCTGATGGCTGCCTGGACGAGCTGTCCCGTCCCGAAGCTGCTAGTGCTCAGCGGATCGCGTCGGCGCTCGGACAGCAGGGCCAACCCGGAAGCCTCGGCCATCTCGATGATGGCCAGAGAGCGTTCCCGACAGACCCACCAGCGCGCCTGGCGGGCTCGCCCCAACGGGTCCAGGACAGTGGCCATCTGCCGCTGGGCTCCCAGGGCGGCAGCCAGCAGCGATCCGGTCCCTTCGCCCCCGTCGCCCAGCGGGCAGGTGACGATTTCGGCCTGCGGGACCGCGTCGCGCGCCCCGGCCGCCAGTGCGTCCGCCACCCCCGAAGCACTCAGCGCGTGTTTGAACTTATCGGGTGCGATCAGAATCTTCACAGCTCGTGATCGGCCTCAGCCAGGCTGACGGCTTGACGCCCGCCACCCCAGGCCCGATAAGGCAGGAAACCCCGTTTCGACGGGCTTCGCAGGAAGGCGAGCAGCCGGCGGCCGGGCTCGGTGCGCACCAGTTGTGCGACCTGGTCGACCGCCCGCGGGAACGGCAAACCGCTGTGGTACAGCAGACGGTAGCAATGGCGGATCTCCTGACGCTCCACAGCGCTGAAGCCGGCCCGTCGGAGACCCACCACGTTCGGTCCGAGAATGACCTGCGGGAAGCGAACTAGCATGAACGGGGGCACATCCTGGGCCAAGGCCGTGCCGCCCCCGATCATGGCCAGCTCCCCAATCCGCATGAACTGGTGCAGCACCACGTTTCCGCTGATGAACGCCCGGTCGCCAACCTCGACGTGTCCAGCTAACAACGCGTTATTGGCAATCGTGACCTGGTCGCCCACGATGCAGTTATGGCCGACATGCCCGCCGGCCATTATGTAGCAGCCACGGCCGACCGTCGTCGTGCTCCCCGGCATGGTCCCCCGATGGATGGTCGCGTGTTCCCGGACGATGGTCCCGTCACCGACCTGCGTGTAGGTCGGGTCACCACCATACTTGACATCCTGCGGAAGATGCCCGATCACCGCGAAAGGATGAATCTGGCAGCCCTCACCCAGAGTCGTGCCTTCCGCAAGGTAGGCGTGCGGATAGACGCGTGAGCCGGGGCCGACCCGCACGTCACGTTCCACCACCACATAAGCCCCGATTTCGGCCGACGCATCAATCTCGGCCGACCGGTCCACTATCGCGGTAGGGTGAATCGCCATGAGTACTCCCCGCGGACGGCGCCCGACCGGGCCCTAGTCCGCGTCATCCTGGCCGCTGGCGGCCAACACCACCGCCCGGTCCAGCAGCCGCTTCATCTCGGCGACCGCCTCGCGCAGGCCGACGAAGACCGCCCGAGCGATTATGCTGTGTCCAATGTTGAATTCCGAAAACATGCCCAGGGCGGCGATCGCCTCGATGTTGCGGTAGGTCAGGCCATGCCCGGCGTGGACCTCCAGCCCGCAATCCCAGCCGAATTCCAGCGCCCGGGTCAACCGGTCCAGGGCCGCGGTCCGGGCCTTCTCGCTCCGGGCGTGCGCGTACTGACCGGTCCACAATTCCACCGCCTGAAACCCGCATTCGGCCGACGCCTCGACCTGATCGCGATCCGGCTCGATGAAGGCACTAGTGATGATGCCGACGGTCTTCAGTCGCTTCACTACCGGCCGGATCCGGCCCCGCAGTCGGACCACGTCCAGCCCCCCCTCCGTGGTCAGCTCCGCCCTTCGTTCCGGAACCAGCGTGCACTGATCCGGTCGCAGTCGAGCCGCAATCCGCACGATCTGCGGATTGATCGACATCTCCATGTTGAGCTTGACGGCCACGGTCTGCCGCAGAAGTTCGGCATCCCGGTCATTGATATGCCGTCGATCTTCGCGGAGGTGGAAGGTGATGCCGTCGGCCCCGCCCAGTTCGGCCTGGACCGCCGCCCACACCGGATCCGGCTCATCGGTCTGCCTGGCCTGGCGTACGGTGGCCACATGGTCGATGTTGACGCCCAGCTTGTTCATCGCAGCAAACCTCCTGTAGCGACCAGTATGCTAAACGAAGTTCCCCCGCCTCGCGACGCCCGACCTGATCTTCTATAGTGATCTCACTCGCCCGGTCCGGGCGGGCTCGGAGCGCTTCAGCAAATGACCCGCGGTTTCGCCGCACACCTGCTGACCGGGCTGCTCTTGCTTCTGCTGGCCCTGCTCCTGTTGGCGCCGATCTGGGCGGTGGTCCGGGCTGGTCTGGAGGACGAGCAAGGTCGCCTGACGCTGGGCTGGTTCGCGGACGTATTCAACTACGACCTCTACCTGGAGGGCCTCTGGAACAGCGTCTGGCTGGCCACATTCTGCACGTTGCTGTGCCTGATCATTTCGATCCCCCTGGCCCTGCTCGCCGAAAACTTCCAGTTCGCCGGCAAACGCGCCTGGCTGGCCCTGATCCAGGTCCCGACGATCCTCCCGCCCTTCGTGGGGGCGATCGGAATCAAGGGGCTGCTGTCGCGTAATGGCGGCCTGAACCTGCTTTTGGCGCATCTGGGACTGATCGATCCCGGTCGGCCGATCGACTGGCTGGCTTATCCGTTCTGGTCCTGCGTGGTGCTCGAAGCCCTTTACCTGTATCCGATAACCTTCCTTAACGTCCAGGCCGCCTTGGCCAACATCGACCCGGCCCTGGATGAGGCTGCCCGCAATCTGGGAGCCGGGGCTTGGCGCCGCTTCTGGCGGATCGCCCTGCCGCTGATGCGTCCCGGTGTGTTCGCCGGCTCCACCATCGTCTTCATCTGGGCCTTCACCGAGATCGGCACCCCGCTGATGGTCGGCTTTCGCAACGTCACCGCCGTCCAGGTCTTCGACCAGCTCGCCACCACCAACCCCACGGGCGAGGCTTACGCCCTGGTGTTAGTCCTGTTGGCGGCCAGCACAGTTTTGTACCTGGTTGGCAAACTCTGTTGGGCCGACCGATGCCCGGCATGATGGCCAAGGCCGCCGCTGCCGCAGAACCCAAGCGACCGGGT
>CAYZXK010000215.1:0-7379 GCA_964482395.1 uncultured Planctomycetales bacterium
CGGCCGGCCGGCGTGGTGAAATCGGCCGGGATTTCACCGGCCGGCGGACTCGGATTGGCGGCGTACGCCTGACGACCCGGCCTCACCAATTCCTGGCCGTCGACCCGCAGACCGCTGGTTTGCCCCAGGGCCTCCCGTTGACGAGCCTCGATCAGCCGCGTCACCTCGCGGTCAGTCTGGCGAACCATTTCCTGGCATGCGGTGGCCAGCAACGCTGCCAGGCTCAAGACGACCGGCCGGAGCCCGGTGACGGTCGCCCGCGGCCGGGCCCGCCCGCCGCCCGCGCACTCGGATGCGATCTGACCCATGGCACCCTCGCTCTGCCCGGTCGGGAAGGCTTGCGGCCCGACCGGATGCGGCACTCCCGGTGCCCTCGGGCATGGGCCCCGGTGTGCACACTATACGTCAGCCACCACCACGCGGCCACGGAGGGGTATAATCCGCCCGACAGCCCGACAAGCGAAATATCAACATGCGACTGCTGCGGATTTCACTGGCCTGGAAGTACCGGATTCTTTTCGGCCTGGCGGTGGTGCTGATCATCGGTGCCGCCCTGGCCGTGCCCTGGTACTACATGGAGGCCATCGTCCTGATGCAGCCGTTTCGGGAGGCCCGGAGCATCGCGGAGAGCTACTTCCGACTGGTCATGCCGATGGCGGAGATGCGTAGCAAGGCGGCCGGCGGGGTGCACGGCGGGCAGTTCGGCCGATTGCCGGAAGCCGCCGGGCAGGAGCCGGTCTTCGTCCGGATTGAGCCGAACCCGGATGATCCACAGTCGATCGTCAATGCCAGTCAGCGCGACCCATTTGTGGACAAGGCTTTCCGGACCTTGCGCAAGAATCCAAACAGCGAGTCTTATTATCGGACCACCTGGGACGAGACCGGGCGACGATTCCGGTACGCGCACGCCGTCTGGGTCACCAAGCGCTGCCTGAACTGCCACGAGGAGGGCCGCAGCGCCCGGCCGTATCGCGAGAACCAGCTTGCTGGTCTGATCCTGGTCAATTTGCCGGCGGAAATGAGCCGACAAGCTTCATTGCTGAACCGGATCGTGATCGTGGCCGCCGGGGCTCTGGCCGGGATATTCGCGATCCTGGTGTTCTACGTCATCACCACCCGTTTCATCCTCTCGCCCATTCATGAGCTGCGCTCGGTGGCCCTGCGGGTTGCCGACGGGGACCTGTCCGTTCGGTGCGCGGTCCGGACCGGCGACGAGTTCGAGCAGCTTTCCGAGAACCTCAACACGATGCTCGAACGGTTGCGGGCTTCACAGGAAGAGCTGCGGAAAGCCAACCGGCTGCTGGACGAGAAGCTGGAGCAGATGGCCCAGGCCAACGTCGCGCTTTATGAGGCCAACCGGGTCAAGAGCGAATTCCTGGCCAACGTGTCACACGAATTGCGGACCCCGCTCACCAGCATCATCGGGTTTGCCGAGCTGCTCCGCGAGGGGCCGGAGGCGGACGGAGACAGCCGGACGGCGCGCTACGCCGAGAACATCCTGATCTCCGGTCGCATTCTGCTGGAAATCATCAATGATCTGCTGGATCTGGCCAAGATCGAGGCCGGCAAGACCGAACTGCGGATCGAGTCGGTGACGCTGGCCAACGTTTGCGGCATGCTGCTGGACCACGTTCGGCCGCTGGCCGAGCGGAAGAAGCTGCAACTGAACCTGGAAGTCGAGGACGGGCTGCCGGCCATGCTCACCGATGGCGGCAAGTTGCGACAGGTACTCTTCAACCTGCTTTCCAACGCCATCAAGTTCAGTCCGGAGGGCGGGCAGGTCTGGCTGCGGGCCAGTCGGCTCAATGAAACCCATGTCCAGCTTGCGGTCCGCGACACCGGACCAGGTATTGCGCCCGAGCACCACCGGGTGATCTTCGAGAAGTTCCGCCAGATCGATCAGTCCCCCACCCGCGAGCACCAGGGCACCGGGCTGGGGCTGGCGATTGCCAAGGAACTGACCACCCTGCTGGGCGGCGAAATCGGCCTGGAAAGCGAGCTTGGACGCGGGGCCATCTTCTGGGTCAGGCTGCCCATCGCCGCGCCCCAGGCGGCACCGAGCCGCCCCGGCTCGCTAACCTGAACGGCCCCCGGCAATAGGGAAGGCCATTATGTCGCGAGTTTTGGATGGCAGGTCTGTCTTCGACGGTGAAGGGTTGGCCGTGATGAAGCCAGGCCTGGAAGGCGGCGTGCCAGGGGCCGGAAGGTTGGGGAGGGGCCGGCGGCGGTCGCCACCAGCGGCAGAGCGAGCTTGAGAAAAAATGGGGCCGGCTCCGCGGCATCCGCGTTTTCCGGGCGGGAGAGGCGCTGCCCGTGCTTTTCATCAAGCCTGACCTGCGAGTCTGCGGGGAATTGGCGCTTGGGCCGGCAACGTCGCCGGGCCGGGATGTTGGGGCCCCTGGGTGGCGGTCGGGACCGTGGTGGGCGGGGATTGGAAGGAAGCACCGGGCCGCAGTAGTCGGGTCGGGTTTCGTGATAAACTTCGCACCAGAGCAATCATGGTTGCGCATGGGTCCAGGAAGAAACACCGCCCGGCGGTCGAAGTTGATCGGTCGGGGCGGGCCCGCCCCGAGACGGGACTCGGCCGAGGCGGCCGCATCGCACTTGCGGCCATCCTGGTGGCGGCCGCCGCATTCCGACTGATAGCCCTGGATCGCGTGCCGCCAGGGATCAACCAGGATGAGGCCAACCGGGCCTATGAGGCTTTCTGCCTTCGGCGGACCGGACATGACCGTTACGAGAAGACCTGGCCAATTTTTTTCCGGGCCTTCGGGGCCATCGACTATCCGCCGGGAACCTACATTTACCTCCTGATTCCGGTGCAAGCCGTGCTGGGGATGACGATCTGGAGCACCCGGCTGCCGGCCGCGCTTCTGGGCACTCTGAACGTATGGCTGGTGTATCTGCTTCTGAGACGTTTGTACAGCCGTCGGGTGGGTTTGCTGGGGGCGCTGCTGCTGGCAGTATCGCCCTGGCATGTGCACCTCTCGCGAGTGGCGTTCGAGGTTTCGCTCTGTCCGCCACTGGTCACGCTGGGTTTTTACCTGATCGCACGGTGCGGTTCCCCGCCGGGGGAGCGGCCGATTGCTCCACTGCCGCGACGGGAGCTGCTTTCGCTGGCGGGTGCTGGGCTGGCACTGGGAACGGCGCTGTGGACATACAACGCATTGCGGGTGGTCGTTCCGCTGCTGCTGGTGGGCGGCGGCCTGCTTTATGCGCGGGAGGTAGTCAGCTTCCTGCGACGGCCTCGGGCCGGGTGGGGGGGAGGCCTGTTTGCGGCCGGGCTACTCCTGGCCCTGGCTCCGTTCATCTGGGCCAGCATCCGAACGCCGGAGGAAGCCTGGGCTCGGGCGGCAGCCATCAACCTGTTTCGCACTTCGTCGGGTACCGGTCAGGCATTACTGACGATGCTGCGGGTGTATGCGTTGCATTTCGACCCGGTGTTCTGGTTCATAAAAGGTGACCTGGTTCAGTCGGTAGCCGGCTGCGGATTGGCGCACTATTACTGTGCGGCTCTGATTCCGCTGGGCATTTATCGGGCCATCCGACGCTGGAGAACCGAGCGGTTCGGGCTGCTGACCGTATGGTGGCTGCTGTCCGGGCCGCTTCCGGCCGCGGGCACGGACGCGTTCCTGGGTAACGCGTTGCGCATGGCAGGTCTGCTGCCGGCGGACCAGATTCTGGCGGCGTTGGGACTTGATCTGGTGATCGCGGCTGTCCAAAGGCGGTCGGCAGCGACTCGCCGGTCAGTGCTCGCCACCGCGACCGTGATCATCACCGCCAATATCGGGTACTTCGTCTACCTGCTGGTGGCGGTGTACCCGACGGCCCGGGCCCGCTACTTCCAGGCGGAATGGACCGAGGCGGTCCGGGAGGTCCGCCGACTGGAGCCGGATTACGACCTGGTGCTGCTGACCAACCGGCAGGCTAACCAGGTGGCGATACTTTATCTTTTCTGGAACCAAATCGAACCGGCAGAGTATTTCCAGATGCCACGCCGCATTCGCCAGGGTCGTGAATGGGACGCGACCCTGCAACTGGGCAAAGTCTTCTTCGTTTCCAGCGACCAGCTCGATCGTATCGCCGGACACCTGTCCCCGGGGGCGCGAGTACTGGTGGGGGAGCGGCCGGGCGTTCCGGTGGGCGGTCGGCCGATCGGAAGATTCGACTGCCCGGACAGGTCGGCGGGCCTGGTACTTTACGACGTGCGGTTCAAGCCGGGTCCGGGCTCGTGACCCGCCCGGGCGGCCCCCCCGGCCAGCGACTGGCGGCGCTTGGGGCCGGGTCGACCCCCGCGAGCGGCCGAACCGGTCGGGGCGTTGCGACCGGCAGTTTGCGTCGCCCAGACATCAGGCAGGGATTTGCCGTCGGTGGTTTCGGTCAGCAATTCCTCAATGGTCGATTGGGCTAGGGCCTGCTCCACCAGCGCGATCGCCCGGTCGAGTCGCCGATGTAATGAGCAAAGCATCTTGCGGTGGGATTCCAGGCCCAGTGGGCATTTGGTGATACGCTGAACCGGTGCGACCGCATTGACCACGTCGAGCACCGAGATTTCTGCCGGTCGACGGGCCAGACGGTATCCGCCCTTGCGCCCCGAGTGCGAGACGACCAGGCCGCTGCGATTAAGAGCCCGTAATACCTTGCACAAATACCCGGACGGAACCCGCGTGGCCCGGGCGATCCGGAGGGTGCCGGACGGCGTCTGACCGCGACTTGCCAGCCACACCACGGCCCGCAGGGCGTACTCGGCGGTTCGCGAGATGATCATCTTGCGGCTCCTGGAACCAGATAACCTGCCGTGGGCGGGGCCCACCCCACCAGCCGGTGACATCAGACCAGAAGGGCCAGTCCGCGTCCAGTCCGACCGGAGGCTGAGGACCCCTGGCAGATGCCGGGGGGCGGAAAAAGGGCTCGCGACCAAGGACTGGTCGCGAGCCCGCAGATCAGTCGTTTGCTCAAGCCGGACCCGGCCGGACTACGGGCACGGAGGTGGCGAGCAATTGCCGGAGGTCATGCACTGGACGAACAGGTTGATATCACTGAAGCCGACCACCCCGTCCGAGTTCATGTCTGCGTTGTACCAGTGGCAATCCGGGTAGCGGTCATAATACCCATCCTCGCCACTGGTCAGCGCCAGAACGAACGCGTTGATGTCAGCAAAGCCTACCGCGTTGTCGCAGTTCAGGTCGGCCCGGCCGGCGCCGTAACCGGTGTTGACGATCACCTGGGCGGCATCGCTGGTCACTGTACCGCAGAGATTGGTTACCTGCACATCAAAGCAGCCGGCCTGAGAAGCCTCGATAGCGAGGATAACCAGCGTTGGACTCGTGGCTCCGTAGATATTCCCGACGTTCTGGAGCGGGACGCCGTTGCGGCGCCAGCGATACTCGATCGGTTCCTGACCGGTAGCGCTGACTTGCAAGGTCACGTTGGCGTACTCCGTTACAGTCTTGTCGTCGGGCTGATCGGTGATGGTGACCGGGGTATACACGCCCACGGTCGCGAAATTGGAGGCCGCGACGCACCCGTCCGCCAAGTTGGTGACCTTGCAGTTGTAATACGGGCTGACGTCGTTGGGGTCGAGGTTATAGATGGTCAGCGTGTTGGTGTGGGTTCCGCTGTACTTTCCATTGTCACTCAGATTGGTGGTGCCGATACGCCATTGATAGCCCGGCTGCGGAATATCCACCTGTACGCTCATGCTTACCGATCCGCCCAGGCAGCCGTTCTGATTCTGCGGATGCTGGAGGAACTGGGGTACCACGCAAGGCGGGTAGTCGTAGCCGATCGCGTCGAACATGTTGATGTCGGCGGTGAAGAAGTAGTTGGGGTAGTAGGTCAGCCCCGAGCTGAAGGTCGGAGCCATGATGCCGATCCGAGGCGACTGCTCACGGAAGTGGCTGGCCTGCCAGGGGTTACCGTCGGACATCCGGTACTCGACGACGATGAGGTCGGAGTTGTGGTCGTCGTCGGGGCTGTTGTAGCTGACCAGTCGGGGTCGAACCTGAAACTCCTCGTAGGTGTCCGGGTTATAGTCGTAAGCACCGTCGGTGCGCTGGAAGCGGTATAGGTCCAGCGCGTCCATGTAGCTGCCGTAGTCGGTCGCCGACACGAAGCCCAGGGCGTGTCCAGTCTCGTGAATGCACACATCCACGAAGGACATGCCGTTCACGCCGTCCGCCGGGTTGTAGTCGAAGGTCATCTGGGTGTTGAACTGCATGCTGGCCGCGTTTCCGCTGACGCTGCCGACGGTCGCCTTGTAGTTGGCTCGGGTCCAGTTGATATAGGATTGCTGGCTGACGGTGTCGGAGCCGCCATTGAAGCGCACCGGGCAGGTGCTGCCGGTCGGCAACCAAACCTGGATCACGTCGTCTGAATCCATTCCGTTGATCAGGCCGTCCCGGGAATTGACGTAACTAACCCCGTTAACGAAGTTCGACGCCGTCTGGCCGATGATGTTCGGGTCGCCCAGGTTCGCGAAACTCACCGCGATGGTGACGGTGATCGGGTCGGCGAACTGGCTTTCGATGTAGGCCTCGGCCAGCGCCAACCCACCCAAAGCCCCCGGCGGGACACTGCCGTCCGCATTAAACACGATGTTGATGCCGCTGGTCCGCGGCCCGGAGTCGACCACGATTATCGGGCCTTCCCGCTGCGAGGCGTAATGCTTCTCGGTGTTGATCCGCAAGTCCTCGGCGGTCACGCCGGTGGGATCGGACCCGCACATCAGTTTCCAACGCTCCTCGGTCTCAACCAGGATTTGACTCCCGTCGGCATAGAGGGTACTGATCTCCGGCTCACCAGGGACGACGTACACCGGCCAGATCGGCGTCTGAGGTAACGGCGTCCCCGAGTCCCAAATGGGACCCGCGCTCTGGGACCAGGCAGTTCCCACGGCCAGCAGGGCCATGATCGACAGGCCCGCCAGGCAGCCTAGCCTCATTTCACCCACGTTGCTGCGTTTCCAAGCGGTCATGTGATAGCTCCAAGGGTTGATTCGACTCCCGCCCGCAGTGTTACGCACGCACTGCGCATTCCCGGGGCAATTGCCCACATTTCGATGCCGCGCGGCGGGCCGGCTGCTAGGTACCCGGCAATGTTTACGTCCCCCGGCTCCCGGTCCACCGACGCGTGTGGCGCCCGACTTGCCTCCGGCGGCTAGCGGGCTCGCAGCCGTCATGCCGCAATTTCAGGTTATCCGGCACGTCGGTCGTCGTCAAGTTTTTTAGCATTGCAGCGTCCGATATCCTGTGTCCGGCTGGCGATCTCCCTGGTCGGTATCGGTCGGCAGCGATCCCGGATTACTGTCGCTGGACCGGGGCGGTCGTCGTATAATGCCGCTCCAGAGCTGGCAGAAGGGCCAAAGCCGTACACGGAGG
>CAYZXK010000216.1:0-2551 GCA_964482395.1 uncultured Planctomycetales bacterium
CCGCAACCTGGTCGAGCTGGCCAGCGCCGTCGAGCAGGTCGAAGAAGATGAGCTGCTCACGGTCGGAGTTTCGCCGCACGCACCCTACAGCGTTTCAGCCCAGCAGATACGCGGGGCAATCGAGCTGGCCAGCAGGCTGGGCCGACCCTGGTGCAGCCACTGGGCCGAAACCCGCGAGGAATGCGCGTACCTGCTGGGCGATACACGGGCCCTGCCCGGATATCTGCGCGACTTGCTGGAGCGGTGCCAGGTGCGCTGCCCGGGGCTGTCCGCGATCGAGCTGCTCGAACAATGCGCCTCCGGAGCCGCACCCGGGACGCTGGCCCATTTCAACTATGCGCAGCCGGGGGATGCCGAACGACTGGCGGCGGCCGGGCACACGGTGGTCTACTGCCCACGCTCGCACGCCTTCTTCGGGCACGCCCCGCACCCCTACCGCCGATTTCTCACCGCCGGCGTGACCGTCGCGGTCGGCACTGATAGCCGAGCCAGCAATCAGAACTTGTCGATACTCGAAGAACTGCGCTTCATGCGTCTGAATCTGCCGGACCCGCCGCCGCCGGAACTGCTGCTCCAAATGGTCACCATCCACGCCGCCCGAGCCCTGGGACTGCACCAGAAGATCGGCTCGCTGGAGATCGGCAAGCAGGCCGACCTGGCAGCCTTCCCCTGCCCGTCGGGCCTGACCGAGCCGGTGACCGCAATCATAGATCGGGCACCCCGCCCGGTCGGCGTATGGGTCGCCGGACAACGAGCGGTATGAGCCCCGGCGAAACCCGGCTCACCGCGGCCGCGAGCCGACCAGATCCATCAGAGACGGAAAGGCGGTCATCAGCCCAGTCAACAGCCGTACCGCAGAGCTGGTCCAGACCTCAGCCCGCGGGCGACGCAAGCAGCGCACGACTGCATCAGCCACCTTCTGCGGACGCTGCACCAACCAGCCGGGCCGGGTCCGACCCAGCCACCTGGGCCGCGAGGCCCCCGGATAACGGGCCCCCACCTCGTCGAACTCGGTCAGCGTGGTGACCGGGTGAACCGAAGAGACCTCGATGCCCAGCGGACGAAGTTCCATTCGCATCGCCCGACAGAAATGGTTCTGGGCCGCCTTGGTGGCCGAGTAGGCCCCGAACTCGCGCATGGTGAATTTGGCCACCGCACTGGAACACATCAGGAGGTGGCCGGGTCGGCGCTCCGCGATCAACCGACGGGCCGCCTCCATCAGCAGATCGCAGGCCGCGAAGAAATTGACCTCGAAAATCGCTCGCAGCTCCGCCATCTCCAGCCGGTGCGCTGGCTTGCGAAAGCCATAGCCCGCATTCGCGAACACCACGTCAAATCGGCCGAAGCGGGTCACCGCCGCGTCCAACAACCGCCGACTCAGCCCAGGTTCCGCGACATCGCCAACCACAATCTCCGCGCTCCGACCGAATCGCCCGGCCGCCCCGGCCACCTGCTGAAGGCGATCGGCTCGACGCGCGTTCAATACCAGGTTCATGCCGGCCTGCGCACAGGCCAAAGCGGTCGCCGCTCCGATCCCCGAACTGGCCCCGGTGATCACGATAACCTGGTCAGTCAGGTTCTTCATGGCCGGCATTGTACAGTCCAGGCAGGACCGCCAAGTCGTCCGACACAAGCGCGGCAAGGTGTCGGGAACGGGCATCAGCATCGCATGGTGGGGTTCTGGGCCCAGGGGCGCGTGGCTCGGGCGCCGCGGTTGCCCCGCCTCTGGCCAACCTGGCGGACAAGCCTGGCACCTGCCAGGCGCTAGCTTTTCCGGCAGCCTGGGCTGAGGGTGGTCGGCGAGGAGCTGGCCCACCGGCCGGGGAGTTTTCGGCGTGATTTTCGCTAATCATCGACCGTTCGCAAGAACCCACTTCGCGAGTACGTCCGATAATTACGGCCTCCGCGTTGTTCCGAGCGATGCCGGATCGCCAACCGGTCGAATAAAACTCAGGCGCCGGGCGCCGGCCGAAAAATTTGGGGCCGGGGCTTGAAACGGCCGGCCCGCCGGGGTATAAAGGACCCTGTGAGAGGAAGGGTGAGTGTCACCCACGTCGGTACTTGGTCTAAGGAGGCTCGAAGCCAACTTCAGTGGCATTCTGACAGGGAGAAGGAGACTATGAAGAAACTAACGTGTGTGCTTGTCATGCTAGCGATGGCGGCAACCGCCAGCGCTACGCTACGTCTGTTCGTTACGCCCGCGTCTGCGGGATATGGCCTGGACGGCTACCCCGGCGGCACCGGGACCGGCACGTACGGCTATCCGATCGACCCCTTCCGGCCAACGTACAGCCTGGTCGACCAGGACGATAACGTAACTTTTGCGTACGACTTCGTGTACGGCTATTACAAGGTCAGCAGCTTTCCGCCGAGCGGCTATCCCAGCGGGAGCAGCGAGAACCCGACCATAATCAACGCCGGTGACTCCGGTTACATCTGGTTCCAGTTCGTCGGCGAGACCAAGAATGCCAAAGTCAATGCTTTGCGCATCGACGTCTTCGACTGCGCGACTGGCCAGCTTGTGGCTCCGAACGAGTTCACAATCACGTAC
>CAYZXK010000217.1:0-13484 GCA_964482395.1 uncultured Planctomycetales bacterium
AGCGGATCGTGTACGGTCTGGTGGCGTACTACAACGCCAAGTACGCCACGCGGGTCTGCAAAGAATTCCGGGAGGTCCGCGGTGTGGCCTGAAATGCCCTTCTTAACCCGCAACAATTACACACGGGAATTGACGTTACCAGGCGGGGTTGGCGGTCCGGCCTCTTGTTGCTTCTGGCGGCCTCCGATAGACTTCCGGCCTTTACCCTCGATTGACGCGACTCGCAGGCGGGAGGAAGGCCGTGGCCCTGAGCGAAGCACTGAAACGGAAGGCGGTCCAGCTTGCAAAACTAACAGTGCGGATGACCGCAGAGGCCGGCTCAGGCCACCCCTCCAGCGCCCTTTCGCTCGCCCACGTGGTGACGGCCCTCATGTACCGCCAAATGCGGTATGACCCCGCTGACCCTTGGCACCCGACCTGCGATCGATTGGTGCTTTCCGAAGGACATGCGGTCCCGATCGTTTACGCGGCGTTGGCGGACCTGAGCGCAACTGTCGGCAAGGACAGGGCTTCCGCGCTTCGGCTCACCCCGGGGCACCTGGATCGACTACGCTGTCTGGATAGTGTGTTGGACGGCCACCCGAACCCGGCCGAGGGTGTGCCCTTTTTCGATGCCGCCACCGGCAGCCTGGGTCAGGGCCTGAGCGTCGCAGCCGGGCTGGCCTTGGCCGCCCGGCTGGACCGGTCGGACCGTCGCATTTACGTCCTGATAGGTGACGGGGAGTCCCGGGAAGGCCAGGTCTGGGAGGCGCTGGACTTCATAGTCGACTGCCGTCTGACCAACGTCTGCGCCGTTTTCAATGCAAACGGGGAGGGCCAGGCCGGTAAGGTCTCGCCCCAGCAGCACCCGGAGCGTCTGCTGGCCAAGTTGCGGGCATTTGGCTGGCGGGCCATCGAGGTCGATGGGCATGATCCAGCGGCTTTGCTCCGGGCCTTCCGCAAGGTCAGCCGGACGGACCGGCCATTGGCGGTGGTGGCCCGGACGGTAAAGGGCTGGGGCGTGGAGCCGCTCCAGCGCGGGAACTGGCATGGTCGGCCGCTGACCGAGGCGGAGCTTGCTGAGGCCGACCTGTCGCTGGAGAAGATCGCGGCGGGGCTCGCGCCTGGGGGGAAGCTTGGGCGTCCGCCCCAGCCACCGCCTGCGGCGACCGCCCAGCGGGTCGACCCGCGGGGCGTGAGCTGGCCGAGCTTCGACGAGGCGATGGCCGCGGCTGGGTTGAGCAGCCAGCTCGAAAAGGGCCGGCTGGCAACTCGGCGGGGCTACGGCGTGGCTCTCAAGGTCGCCGGCGACCTGCTGCCTCAGGTGGTCGTGCTGGATGGAGATGTGAGCAACTCCACTTTCAGCGAGATTTTCGCCCGGGCCCACCCGGATCGCTTTTTCGAGTGCAAGATCGCCGAGCAAAACATGGTTTCGACGGCGGCGGGGTTGGCGGCGGCCGGGTTCATCCCGTTCGTGAACTCGTTCGCCAAGTTTATCAGCCGGGCCCTGGACCAGGTGGAAATGGCCAACATTTCCCGGGCCAACCTGAAGCTGGTCGGGTCACACTCGGGCATCTCGCCGGCCGCCGACGGCCCCAGCCAGATGGGGCTGCTGGACGTGGCGTTCTTCCGGGGCCTGACCACGGTTCGGGCCGATAACCGACGGGAGCCGTTGTGCTGGCTGTTTCATCCGGCCGACGCGGTGGCCGCGTACCATTGCACCCGGCTGATGGTCGAACATCGCGGGCTGTGCTATATGCGGACCCACCGGCCGGATACCCCGATCCTCTACCCGGCGGATACCAGCTTCCGACCCGGCGGCTTTCACGTTCTGGCCGGCGGCGACGATCTGGCAATCGTTACCTGGGGATACGCCGTCCATGCGGCCAAGGAAGCGGTCAACTTCCTCAGCAGACAAAAGTTGCGCGCCGCCCTGATCGACGCCTACTCCCTTCCACTGGATGAAAGCGAGCTGGTGGAAACCCTGCACCGGGCCGGCGGACGCGTACTGGTCGTCGAAGACAACTTCGGCGGCGGACTGGGGGCCGCGGTCGCCGAAGTGGCCGCCCGGAGCGGCAACCTCCGAGTCGAGATCCTGCACTGCCAGCGAATTCCCAAGTCGGCCCGTAACGCGGAAGAGCTTCTGGATTATTGCGGCATAGGCCCAGCCCAGATCGCCGACCACGCACTGGCACTACTGAGGCGGCCTGGTTGAGTCGGACCTGAGTCAGAGGGCGGCATGAACCTGGTGACCGGAGCCACCGGACTGCTGGGAAGCCACATCGTGGAACAACTCCGCAAGCGGGGTCAGCCGGTGCGCGTCCTGGTGCGGCCGGGTGCCGACCGGACCTGGCTGAGCACGCAGGGGGTGGAGTTCGTCGAGGGCCACATCACTCAGCCGGCCTGCCTAGCTCGCGCTTGCCAGGGTGTGGCGGTGGTCTTCCACTCGGCGGCCAAGGTTGGCGATTGGGGGCCATGGGAGGAGTTCCAGCGGGTCACCGTGGAAGGGACGCGGAATGTCCTCCAGGCGGCAATTGCCGCAGGCGTCCGACGCTTCGTGCACATCAGCTCGATCAGCGCTTACGGCTACCATACCAAAGACGGGGTGATCGACGAGAGCTTCGAGCTGGGCTACAAGCTGTACCGCTGGGCCTACTACAGCAAGTCGAAGGTGGCTGCTGAACAGATTGTGTGGGACGCCCACCGGGCCGGACGGATCGAGGTGGTGGTGATTCGGCCGGCCTGGCTGTACGGTCCGCGTGACCGCACCACGATTGCCCGGCTGTATCAGATGGTGCAGACCGGACGGGCGCGGATCCTGGGTCGGGGCGACAACCGGCTGAATGTGGTTTACGCGGGCAATGTTGCCGAGGCGGCGGTCGTTGCCGCGGAGCTGCCGGAGGCGGCCGGCCAGGCCTTCAATTGCAGCAACGACGGGGAAATCACCCAGCAACAATACTTTGACCTCCTGGCCCGGACCATCGGGGCCCCACCGGTGAGGCGCCACGTGCCTTACAAGCTGGCCTATCTGGCGGGGTTCATGCTGGAATGCCTGGGCCACGCTTTCCGCTGGAAAGACCCGCCGCTGATCACGCGCTACGCGGTGTGGTTGATGGGCCGCCGCTCGTATTTCTCATCCGAGAAGGCCCGCCGAGTGCTGGGCTGGAAGGCGACCGTGCCCTACGAGCTGGGCGTGCCGCTGACCGTCAAATGGTACCAGGAGCAGCGGCAAGAGGCCGGAAAATAGGAACTTCAGGCCAGGGCCCGCTCGATCCAGCTTGCGGCACAGCCCTCGGCTTCCTGAACCTCCACGCGAACCAGCCGCACCGCTCGGGGATACTCGGCCGGCATCTGCCCAGCCAGGTAACGGGCCACATTCTCGGCCGTGGGGTTCGGCTCGGCCAAGAACGGGGCCTGGTTCAGGTCTTTGCCGTCCAGCTCGGCCAGCACCCGGGTAAGCTCCCGTCGCACCAGCTCGAAATCCACCAGCATGCCGAGTTCGTCAAGCGTCGGGGCGGCATAGGTGACTCGTACCCGCCAGACGTGGCGGTGCTGCGGCTCGCGCCGGCCGTCCGGGTAGCGCAGTTGATGCGTGGCCGCAAAGCTGCCCGTGACCGAAATCTCGAACATCCCAACCGCCTCCTGCCGGCGCGTCCACCATCGGACGCGGACGGTCGATTGTATGCTCAAACTGTCGATCAGCGCACTGCCGCCAAAAGCGCGGGGAATGGAGATGTCCCCAATTCTGAGCCGATAGGAAAGGCATCCCCGCGGCGAGCCGGCTGTCGCGGTTTGCAAAGGGGTGGCGTATGCGAAGACGGATGGGCCTTGGGCTGCTGGCTGCGACCGGGCTGGTCGTGAGCATGTCGGGCTGTAATCTGCGGGACGAGCCGGGCTACAATCGGTATGCGCCGACCAACGGCGAGCCGACTCCCGTGAAGCGGGCTGAGGGGCTGATGAACCTTGCGGGCCGGGCCCTCGACAGTCTGGACGAGGTGATCGACAATACGATCGACTGAGGAGACTGCTCATCCGGGGCACAATCGGCTTGCCATGCGAATCTGTTTCACCAGCGACCTGCACGGGGACGCCGGGCTGTATGATCAGCTCGAAGATCTGCTGCGGATCGAAACGCCCGACCTGCTGATCCTGGGCGGCGACCTGCTGGTGGACGGCGACCCGGCCGATCCACTGGGAACCCAGGTGGCTTATCTGCAAAGCGATTTCATGGCCCGGGTGGCGCGGTGGAAGGCCGGCCTGCCCGGGCTGACCGTGGCCTGCATTCCCGGCAACCACGAGTGGATCTGCTCCCAAGACGCCTGGCAGAAACACCACGCTGCGGGTCGGCTGGTCCTGCTGGATCATCGCCGGCTGTGGCACCGCGACGGGCTGGCATTCCTGGGTTACTCGGGAACCCCGGCCACCCCCCACTGGCTGAAGGACTTCGAACGCCTGGATCTGCCCGACGACCCGTTACCCCAGTGTGCCGGCGTGGTATGGGACCCGGTCCAGAAAACGGGGCGGTCGGTCAGCCCGGCAGAACATTACGACCGACACCGGGCCATCCGGCAGGAGCTGGCGGAAGCCCCCTCGGCGCCGGACCCGTGGTTTCTGGTCTGCCACGTCCCCCCATATGGGACGCAGCTCGACCGCCTGCCGGATACGCCGCAGCCGATCGGCTCCCGCGCTATTCGGGATTTCATCCAGGAGCGGCAGCCCCGGTGTGCCCTGCACGGGCATATCCACTACTCGCCGGGAGTTACCGGGAGCGTGATCGACCGGGTGGGGCGGACCGTGTGCATCAACCCCGGTCAGGATCACCACCGGCTCCATGCGGTAATCTTCGATGCCGACCGACCTGAACAGACCCTGCGACACACGGTGTACCGTCTGAGGTAGCCCAGCCGGGAGGGCTCGTACGCATGAGCACTGCCGCAGCGGCCGCTGCCCACCGGATCGACCAGATGCCTGGCGGGAACCTGGTCCTGATCGGCTTTCGCGGCTCTGGCAAGACCTCGGTCGGCCGCCTGGTGGCTGCGCGTCTGAATTGGGCATTCGTGGACACAGATGAGCGAATCGAGTCGCTGGCCGGCCGGCCGATCTGCGAGTTGTTCGAGCAGTTAGGCCCGGCCTGGTTCCGGCAGCAGGAGACCCGCCTGATTGGGGAACTTGTCGGTGGCCGGCAACAGGTGATCAGCGTAGGCGGCGGAGCCGTCCTGGAGGAACGGAATCGCGGAGCCCTCCGGACAGCCGGCATCTGTGTGTGGCTGACCGCGCCGGCCGAGGAGCTGTACCGCCGGATGCTGGCCGATCCGCGCAACGCCCAGACCCGGCCGCCGCTGACCGGGCAGGACGGTCTGGCCGAAGTCCGGCACTTGCTAAGCGAGCGCGAGCCGCTGTACGCTGCGGCGGCTCATCGGACACTGTCCACGGCCGGTCGGACACTGGAGGAGGTCGCCGAAGCGCTCTTGCGTTTGGTGGCCGAGAGTGGCCGGTTTTCGGAAAACTCCTGATGCTGCATCGGCTGGCAGAGGTTTTCCTGTGGCTGCTGGGGCTGTGTGTCGGCAGCTTCCTGAATGTGGTCATCTATCGGATGCCACGGGGGCTGTCGATCGCGGACCCGGTGCGATCATTCTGCCCATCTTGCGGCCGGACCATCGCCTGGTATGACAACCTTCCGCTTTTGAGCTGGGTGCTGCTGCGGGGCAGGTGCCGACATTGCGGCTCAGCCATCTCAGTGCAGTATCCGCTGGTGGAAGGTCTGACCGGCCTGGGGTTCTTGCTGGTTTACCATCTGCTGGTGGTGATGGACTGCCGGGCAGGGATCGGGGCTGCTCAGTGGCCGGTTGATCTGCCAATTCTGCTGACCTGGCTGGTGCTGGTCGGCGGCCTGGTGGCCTGTTCGGCCATGGACGTGGTTTCCTACGCGGTGGACACGCGGGTGACCAACCTCGTGCTGGTCGCCGGCATTTTGGGGCACGCGTTTTGGCCGCGAGCCGAGCTGTTGGCCGGGCGAGCGACGGCCGGCGTCGCCGCGGCTGTCGCGGCTTTTTTAGTCGCGGTGCTGATGTTGTGGTGGACTGTCTGGCGTGGAAATCACGCGGACGAGCGGGGTAACGAACCGCCCGGTGAGGATGAGCCGGGTTCGGAGTCAGTTGGCAATCAGGTGTCCGCGTGGGCCGGGTATGTCAGCGTGCTGGTATTGGTCGGTCTGGCGGGGCTGGTGGTGTATTCGGCTACCGCCGGCCAGGCCGGACTGAGGCCGGTGGCGGCCGGCGCGGTCCTGAGCGTCGGTTTTGCCGCGGTGGTACTGGCGGGCGGCCAGCGCCGTGCTTCGGACACGGAGATCGCCGCGGTCATCGAGAATGAACAGCCGCAAGCCCGACTGGCAGCCTGCAAGGAGCTAGTCTGGCTCAGTCCGGTCATGCTGGCCCTGGTGGCGGGGTTCGCGTTGCTGGCCGCCGCACCTGCCGCATCGCAAGGTTGGCGAGATCTGGTAAGTTCGACCCGGATTGGGCAGTTCAATCCGCTGGGGGGCGCGGCCCTGGCGATTCATGGGGCAGTGGTCGGGGCGGCGGCCGGCTGGACGCTGCGAATCGTCTTCACTCTGGTCTTCGGCCGGGAAGCGTTCGGCATCGGCGACATATACATACTGGCCGCGGCCGGAGCGGCCGCCGGCTGGGACATCGCCCTGCTGGGGCTGCTTTTCTCGGTCGGCTTGGCCCTGGCCGGATGGGTGGTCGGGCTGCTGCTGAAGGTCACGACGATGATCCCGTTCGGGCCTTGGCTGGGGCTGGGGTTCATGCTGGCCCTGTGGTGGAGCCGGCCGGCACACCGAATTGCCGACGGCTATCGGGATACGCTGACGTTTGCGTGGAAGGAACGCCCCGAGCTGCTGCTGATGCTAAGCGGTTTGATGCTGGTCGGGGCAGCCGGGGCCATCCTTCTGGCACGATTGATTAGACGCTGAAAAGGACCGCCCCCCAGGTCAGCGTAGCATGAGAACTACGCCCCCAAGGGGATTCGAACCCCTGTTGCCGGCTTGAAAAGCCGATGTCCTAGGCCTCTAGACGATGGGGGCAGGCAACTCGGGAATGTGCACACTACGGCAGCCCCAGCCGAGCGTCAATCCGAAAAACTTCGGCGGCCGACGCGACTGGCGTTCCGACCCTCGACTGCTCAGGTGCGTTGCTCGGCCTGACCACGGATGTCGAACGCGTCCCGCAGCCCATCCCCGACGAAGTTCAGAGCCAGGAGGGTGGTGGAGAGCGCCCCACAGGGAAAAACCACCAGCCACCAGTCCAGCCGCAGGGGGTTGACCAGCCGGACTCCGTCCGCCGCCAGCGAACCCCAGGTAGCCTGCGGCGGCTGGACGCCCACGCCCAGGAAGCTCAGAAATGACTCCTGAAGGATGGCTTGGGGCACGGTGAGCGTGGCGAAGACCAGGATCGGGCCGATCAGGTTAGGCAGGATGTGGCGGAACAGGATGCGGCTGATTGGCAAACCTAGAGCCCGGGCGGCCTCGACGAACTGCTGCTCCCGTAGGGAAAGGACCTGCCCGCGGACGACTCGGGCCATGGTCAGCCAGCTTGTGCCGCCGATGGCCAGGGCCAAGACCGCTAGCCGGGACATCTCACGACTGCCGGCCGGCCCGCGTTCCAGCCAGGCTCCGACCGAAACAGTGAACAGCATGACCAGCAGGAGCGTGGGCAGAGCGTAGAGCACGTCGACCAGTCGCATCATGATCTCGTCACAGCGGCCGCCAACATAGCCGGCGAGGGCACCATAGGTGGTTCCGATCGCGACGGCGATGCCGGCCGAGAGCAAGCCGAGGCCGAGCGAGATCGCGCCGCCGTACAGCGTTCGCCACAGCAGGTCGCGGCCCACTTCATCGGTTCCCAGCAGGTGGTAGAGGGAAGGTGGTTGCCGGGCGTGGTCCAGCCTTTGCACCCGCATCCGGCCGGTCGACCAGGGAAGTGTGGACCAGCAGGCCGCCAGCATGAACAGCAGCAGTCCGGCTCCGGCCAGGGCTGGCCGGTGTTGCCGGAAGCGGTCCCAAACTCGGGGCGACCAACTCACAGGGTCTTGGCCCCCACCCGAATTCTCGGGTCGACCGTTGCATAAAGCAGGTCTACGACCAGGTTGAAGCTGGCCAGCAGGAACGCGTAAACCATCACGGTAGCCAGGATCAGGCTCTGATCGCGGTTGCGGATCGACTCCACCACGTGGGTGCCCATGCCGGGTACGCTGAAGACCCGCTCGACCACGAATGAACCGGTGAATATCGCCGCTGCGGCCGGACCCAGATAGCTGAGCACCGGCAGCAGTGCGTTTGGCAAAGCGTGCTCCAACAGGACCTGGGTCTCGCTGAGCCCCTTGGCCCGGGCGGTCCGGATGTAGTCCTCGGAGTAGGCGTCCAGCAGGGCCGAGCGGGTGAGCCGGGCGATGTAGGCAGCGTAGGGGAGCGCCAGCGCGATGGCGGGAAGGATAGCCTGGGAAGGCCGGCCCCAGCCCCCGACCGGCACCACCCTGAGCCACAAGCCAGCCACCACCAGCAGCAGCACGCCGGTCACGAACGTCGGCAGGGAAATGCCGATCAGGCATAGCCCGACCGAGAGGTGTCCCAACCAGCGACCACGGAACGCGGCCGCCAGACATCCGGCCGCGATTCCCAGTATCACCGCCAGGCTCAGGGCCAACAGCCCCAGTTGCAGCGACACCGGAAGCGCGCTACGCAGAATCTCCACCACCGTCCAGTCTTCATACTGGTGGGCCGGCAGGTCCTGATCCCAGATCAGCCGCTTGGGCCAAGTCCAGAAATAGCGTTGCCACCAGGGCTGGTCGTAGTTGTACGCTACCCGCTTGGCCGCCAGCACTTCGGGCGGCAAGTCCTTCGCCCCCGCTTCCAGCCCCTCGCCGGGCGCAGCCATGACCAGGAGCACCGCGCTGCCATAGATGGCCAGCAGCAACATCGGCAGCGTGATGACGCGTCGCAATGCGAAGCGGACCATGGGTCGTATTCCGGCGGGGCGGTATCAGGGAACGCGCCGCAGGCATTGAACCGCCGATGCCGAGCCGGCGTCAACCGACCAACGCAGGCCCCCCCCTGCTCTGCCGCAAGCCGCAACTGACCGCAGGCCGTGCTCAGCCACTGTCCGGCTTGACCGCGGCCCGAAGGCGGCTTAGTTTCCAGCCCGGCGTGCGGGCCGCCGTTCCAGCGGAAGCCGCTAGGACCCCCAACCACCGGGAAATCACAGGAGAATCGAGATGAACGATCGAAAATGGGCGACCGCGGCCGCTCTGAGCGCCGTTTTGGCCTGCGGGCCGGTCCTGCCGGCGCAGGAGCAGAAGCCGGCCAGCCAGGCCCAGCCCCAGAAACCGGCCGCCAAAGCCCAGAGCGCACCGGCTCAGCCCCCGCCGACTGCCGAGGAGATGGAACAGATGGCCAGGTGGCGGGAGTACGCCACGCCGGGGGTGCACCACCGGCACCTGGACGTCTTCGTCGGGCAGTGGGAGGCCGAAGTCCGGTGGTGGGCCGGCCCGCAGTCGCAGCCGCAGGTGATGCAGGGGACCATGCAGGTTCGGTGGATTCTGGACGGGCGTTTCTTGCAGTTCGACTCGGTGGGTCCGGCCGAGCGGCCCGACCAGCCGCCTTTCCACGGGATCGGCCTGGTGGGTTATGACAACGTGAAGAAGCAGTACGTCAGCGTGTGGCTGGACAACATGGGGACTGGCATGATGATCGGACAGGGCACCTACGACCCGGCCGCCAAGGTCTTCGAATACGCCGGCGAGTACGCCGACCCCATGACCGGCCGGCCGAACCAGAAGTGGCGAGGTACTACCCGGGTTGAGAGCCCTGATCGGCTGTTGGACCAGATGTTCATCACCGGCCCGGATGGAAAAGAGTTCAAGCAGATGGAGATTATCTACACGCGGGTCAAGGATTCGCCGGCCAGTCGGCAGTAAGGCGAGTTGCCCAGGTCCGCGGCCTGGGGTCCGGTCTCAAACATTGAATTTGACGGTGATGAAGTCCCCGTCCTGCACGACGTAGTGCTTGGGTTCGAGTCGCACCTTTCCGGCCGCCTTCGCCTCGCGTATCGAGCCGGCCGCCCGGAGATCCTCGTAGGAAACCGTCTCGGCCTTGATGAAGCCTCGGGCCAGATCGGTGTGCACCTTGGCCGCGGCTTCGACGGCCGTGGTTCCCTTGGGCAGTGGCCAGGCCCGGACCTCCTCGGCACACGCGGTCAACATGAAGATCATGCCCAGGGCCTGGACGCATGATCGCACGATCCGGTCACGCGCCAGAGCCCGGATGCCATATTCGGCCATGAAGGCCGGACGGTCGGCGGGGTCCATCTGAATCAGCTCGGCCTCCAGCGTGGCGCAGACAGCCAAGGTCTCAACCGCGTGCGGATCGCGGAACGGAGGCGGGTTTCCGGCCTGTTCCTCGTTGACGTTGATAACCGCCGTGACCGGTTTCTGAGTCAGAAACCCGAAACTGCGAAGCAGCTTCTCCTCCGCTCCCGGCTGCACAACCTGGCTCAGAGGCTGCTCGTTTTCCAGCGCGTTTTGACAGCGCAGCAGCAACTCCAGTTCGTGTTTCTGCTGGTCATGCTCCTTGCTGGGCTTGGTAATTGCTTTCTGGAGCTTTTCCACCCGGGTGGCGCAGATCGCCAGGTCCGCCACCAGCATTTCATCCCGGAGCTGGGCCAGGTCGCGCTGGGGGTCGACGCTGCCGCCGTGCGGCGGGACGGACGGCGACTCGAACGCCCGAACCACCAGCACCAGGGCGTCTACCTGTCGGAGAGTCGGCAGATGCCGTTCCAGACCCGCCTTCTCGACCTGGCCCTCGGTGCTGCCCGGCAGGTCGATGAAGTCCATGGTGGCCTCGGTTCGGCGGCGGGGTTTAAACAGCTTCTCCAGCAAATCGAGGCGTGGCTCGGGGATATGCACGGCGGCCAGATTCTCCTCGGTCGGTTTGAGGTGGTCGAGGGGGACGCCGGAGATGGCCCGGAACAACGCCGTCTTGCCCGAGTACGGGAACCCGACAATTGCCACCCGCATGACTGTCTCCCGTCCACGAGGGCTGCTGACCCGGCGCTTGGCGGTCTAACTTTGGCTTGTAACGCCAACTGACCGATCTATATGATATCGAGTGGACCGGCCGGCGGACAGGCTTGGTCCCGCTCGCCGCCGGCCCCTGGGTATCGAACTCGCATGCCGCGAATCGCAACTGTCGTCCTGGCCAGCGTATTCATCCTGCTGCCGGCAGGTTGTCCGCCCGAAGACTATCCCAGTCTGTTGCCGCCTACCCTGACCGAGGTCCAGCGAGTACTCGACAACCAGAACCTGACGCCGCAACAGCAGCGACTCCAGCTCGAGCAGCTCGGCTTGTCGCCGACTACCATCAACGCGTTCCTCAAGGATAAGCCGCTGGGTAACCAGAACGGCGGCGACCTGAGAACCGCGTATCAGAAGATCACTGAGCCGGATTTCACCGCCCTCACGCCGGACGAGATCCAAATCTGGGCCTCGGCGGCCAGCGCCTTGGACTCGGAAGACGACATCAATTTCAAGCTCACCGACCAGCAGGCCCAACTGATGGTCGACTTCTTCAACAATAACGGCGTTCGGTCGAAGCAGCAGTTGACGACGTTCTTGAGTACTTCGGCCGACCTTGTGCCGGCTGAGATTCCCGAGAACGCCCTGCAAGCTCTGTTCATCGACCTTGACCCCACAGATTTGTTACCGCAACTGCCTTGATGGTGACCAGCTATGAGACCCAGAAAGTCTTTGTCTTTGAAGATCGTAGCAGTCGTGGGGGGTGTGATCGCGCTGACCGGCTGCTTCTCAATGCCTTGGAGTCGCACCGGCAACCAGGGCGGGAGCAGCCCGGTTCAGTTGGCTATGAAGCTGGCCACAGGCAATCTCGGGGCCCTCAATCCGGACGACATCCAGGTTCTCACCGACATCGTGATCGAAATCGCCGAGGTGGACTTGACGCCGGTGAGCGATGATCTGGCGGCGGCCTTCGTGGCCACGCTGAGGGCCAACCAGATCAACAGCTTTGATGACCTGTCTGAGGTTGCCCAGCGGGCCGCGGAAGATCCGAGCACCCTGGTGATCCCACCGGAAGTATTCGAAAGCCGGGACGACCTCGAGCGGCTTCTGACCGAGCTGTCTGACCCCGCGGTCCAGCAGGCGCTCCAGCAGAGACTGAACGAGCTGCGCGAACAGGTCGATCTGTAAGCTGACCCCGTGGTCTGAGCCGGGTCCGGATCCCGGCCGCCGACGCGGATGCGGCGGCGGGCCGGCGCCCAATTCCTCCGCGCGGCGGCAGACTCGGGGCGGCGGATCGGGTGGCCGGTGGCCCCTTCAGATATCGCATTTTCGCCCCTACAATAGGTTGCACGGCAGGCTGGACGGCCAGGCGAGGGGCCGGAGTGGCCGCTGCGTTGGCTGATCTGCCGGCCGCCGTTTATCCGGCAAGAAGTGTTCACCGGAATCGTCCAGGCAGTCGGCGAGGTTATCAACATCGAGGCGCAGCCGCGCTACTCGCCCGATGGAGTTGCGGCACACCGGCTGGACGTGGACCTGACCCGCCTGGCGGACAATCTGGCGGCCGGTGCCAGCATCGCCGTCAATGGGGTGTGTCTGACGCTGGCCGGTCGAGAGGGAAGCGTGGGCAGTTTCGACGTGGTGGCGGAGACCTGGCAACGCACGACCCTGAACGAGCTACGACCCGGAGCGCGGGTGAATCTGGAACGGTCGCTGCGGGTCGGCGACCCGCTCGACGGCCACTTCGTCCAGGGCCATGTTGAGGGCATCGGGACGGTCGACCGCCTGCTACGCCAGCAGGGGCAGTGGGAGCTGTGGGTCCGGGTGGACGCCGGGCTGATGCCCGCCATCATCCCCAAGGGCTCGATCGCGATCGACGGCACCAGCCTGACCGTGGTGGAGGTGGGCGAGAACCGGTTCTCGGTCGTCCTGGTGCCGACCACCCTGCAATGTACCGTGCTGGGGCAACGCCGGCCCGGCGATCATGTCAACATCGAGACCGACGTCCTGGCCCGCCTGGTCGTTTATCGCCTCGGCCAGACCGACCAGCGGGGTGGCGCTGAGGGCCAATCGACGCTGACCTGGGATCGGTTGCGTCAGGCCGGATTCATCGCATGAGCCCGCAGCAGCCCAACTCGACCAACAGCCGCCCGCTGATCGGGATCAGCATGGGCGATCCGCTGGGCATCGGTCCGGAGGTGATTGTCAAGGCTCTGGCCGATCCCGAGCTGCGGAGCCGGGCCCGGGTGATCATCTTCGGATTGCAGGAAGTGCTGGAGCCGGCCGCCGATCAGGCGGAAGTGAGCTGTTTCTGGTGGCGCGAGCCTTACGACCGGGAGGTGCGGGTCGGCAGCGGGGTTCTGCTGGCGGATTTCGACGAGTTGCCGCCGCTGCGCACCGACGGCGAGCGGAAGCCGGACCCGCAGGCCGGTCACGCCTCATTC
>CAYZXK010000218.1:0-14970 GCA_964482395.1 uncultured Planctomycetales bacterium
GTCATCGACCCGGCCCGCCCCCCCAGCAGCTCGACGGCCAACGGATCGGCCGTCGGCACCCGCCTGGCTGCCAGTCGCCGTCACGGACCTTCCAGACAGCGACCGCACCGGTCCAACCACGAACTATCGGAAGTTCCGCCGATGATCTTAGTCAGATGCTTAGCGCTGGTCGGCGCCGTGTCAAGGCGAGCCCCGGGGGACCGGTGCCTCCCAGCCCGGCCGCAGAGTGTTCCCCGGCGGCCGGACCGGGTGGTAAGATGACCGTCCGACGCGAGAGTGGCGGAACTGGCAGACGCACCAGATTTAGGTTCTGGCGGGGCAACCCGTGGGGGTTCGAATCCCCCCTCTCGCAGTCGCCCCGGCCCACCAGCCTGACTGGGGATCGCAGTCTGGGCTCTGGCACATGCCGGTGTGTCGGGTGTAAAGTCTGCCGGCGGCGGCCCCGGGCGGCCGCCATCCATCGGGTAGTCGGGAGCAGTGGCCATGCCCTCGTATCGAATCACCAAAGAGCACGTTTGGGTCGGTGAGGTCCCCGATCGTCCGGACGCACTCGGCGAGAAGCTGCGGGCCCTCAGCGCCGCGGGCCTCAACCTGGAGCTGATCCTGGCCCGGCGGGGGCGGGCCGGGCAGGGTACGATGTTCGTCGCCCCGCTGCGCACGGTGGAACAGGTCGAGGCGGCCGAGAAGGCCGGGCTGGCTCGAGCCGGCAGCATTCGGATCATCCGCATCGAGGGACCGAACGTTATCGGGCTGGGGGCGAAGATCACCACGGCTCTGGCTCAAGCCGGCATCAACATCCGCGAATACGCCGCTGCCGCTCTGGGAGAGCGCTCAGTCACCAACATCGCCTTCGATAGCGACGCGGATGGCGACCAGGCCAAGGCGGTCCTTGAACAGGTACTCGGCTGAAGCATCACTACCGAGTTCCTGAGTCCATCGCCTCCGGGCCCCCGCCTCGGCCGGTTTCTTCGGGCTGGACCTCTGAGTTTTGCGGTTTTCCGGGCGACGGCCGGGACGGTCCCGAAGGTGCCGGCGACAACTTCAGGCGGGCGTCTGGATCGCGACGTGGAAAATACGGGTCCAAAACAGCCAGGCGACCGGAGCGGCCAAGAGTGGCGAGTCGAGGACATCCAGCACGCCGCCCAGGCCGGGGAAGGTCGCTCCGGAGTCTTTGACGGCCGCATCCCGTTTCAGAAGCGAGGCGCACAGGTCGCCGGCTACCGAGAAGATCCCCAGCAGGACTCCGAGCAACAAGAGCACCCAAGGATAGCTCATGTATCGTTCGTCCAGCCGGACGAGGTGGGCGACGTGCAGCCAATGCCCGACTGCCAAGGCACACAGCAGGCAGGTCAGCATTCCGCCGGCCAGACCCTCCCAAGTCTTTTTGGGGCTCAGCCATTCGATCATCTTGTGTCGGCCGAGCAGCCGGCCAGCGAAATACGCGCCGGTATCCGTCATCTTGACCAGGAATATCGAAAACAGCAGGACGGCCATCCCGGTGCTGCCGCCGATTTCCATCCGCAGCTTGGTCATGAAGCCCGCCAGCCCGCCGCTGTAGATGATGATGAAGATCGTCAGGGCCAGGTTCTCCATGGCCCGCTGGGTTCCGCGCTGGACGGCCTGGAGCAGAAACAGGTATCCCACCGCCAGGGCCGTCCACAGCATGCCCAGTGACTCATCGTACCCTCCGGTCAGCGGCGAAAGGTTAGCGGACGCATATGGCCCGATCACCAGGCCGGCGGCGAAGAACTGGGCGGTCAGGCCGAAGGGCCGGTACCCCCGGGCCCGGGCCAGAACCACCAGCTCATGGGTGGCCAGCACCGTCATGATCAGCACGACTGCCGTGCAGATTGCTCCGTTGGTCAGCCAGGGGCCGATATCCATGGCCAGGCCGGGCAGCAGGAGCTTCGGTGGTGGCCGCATCGAAAGGTAGCCGTCGGCGACCTGCAAGGCGATGATCGCCACGGCCAGCGGGATTCCAACCAGCAGACGCGCTCGCATCCGGTTCGTTCATTCCAGTTTTTCGGCCGGGCCTGATCCCGGGCCCGCCGGCCCGACCAGGGCTCCAAAACGTCGTTCCCGCCGGGCGTACTCACGGATGGCCTGGTACAGATGCTCGGCCTTGAAGTCCGGCCAGAGCACGGGAGTCACATACAGCTCGGCGTAGCTGATCTGCCAGAGCAGGAAGTTGCTGAGACGCAATTCGCCCGCGGTCCGGATGACCAGGTCCGGGTCGGGCAGGCCGGCAGTGTACAAGGCGTCGGAGATGGTCTGCTCGGTGATGTCGTCGGGCCGCAACCCCCCAGAGGCGACCTGCCCGGCCAGGGTCCGGACCGCGTCGGTGATCTCCGCGCGGGCTCCATAATTCAGGGCCAGACACAGCGTCATCCCGCGATTGTCGCGGCTCAGCCCGGCGGTCAGGTCCAGCTCGCGCAACACGCTTTCGGGCAGACCCTCGCGTCGGCCAAGCTGAACGACCCGGATGTCATTATCCGCGATCTCCTGTCGCTCGGACGCCAGGTACTGAGCGCACATGCTCATCAGGGCCTGGACCTCCTGTGGCGGCCGCTTCCAGTTCTCCACGCTGAAGCTGTACAAGGTCAGACACTCGATGCCCAGACGTGCACACTGGGTAACCACTTCCCGCACGGCCGCCACGGCATGACGATGACCCTCGATGCGCGGCAGGCCGCGCTGCGCGGCCCAGCGGCCGTTTCCGTCCATGATGATCGCGATGTGCCGGGGGAGTGCCGAGCGCGCCACCCCCAGTACGGCGACCGGGTCCAGCGGTGGCTGCCTCGGCATGCTTACACCTCGTCCCCCACCAGGATCACCTGCTCGCGGGCCGGCCCCACTCCGACCACCCGCACCGGGGCGCCGAGCCGCTCACTGATCAGCCGAACGTAATCGCGGGCCGGCGGCGGCAGGTCATTCCAGTGCCGGCACCCCCCCAACTCCTCGGTCCAACCTGGAAGCGTGGCATACACCGGCTCGACCTGCTCCAGCAAGTGAGTGTCGGACGGGAACTGCTCCAGAACCGTTCCTCCCAACCTGTACCCGACGCACACCTGCACCGGATCGATGCCCGAGAGCGTGTCCAAGTGCAGGACCGCCAGACAGCTTGGAGCGGTCAGCAGGGCGGCATATGAGGAGGCCACCGCATCGAACCATCCGCAGCGCCGCGGCCGACCGGTGGTGGTTCCGTATTCCTGGCCGCGTTGTCGGATCAGGTCCCCCAGCGCGTCCTTCAGCTCGGTGGGGAATGGTCCGGCCCCGACCCGGGTCACGTAGGCCTTCACCACCCCGACTGTGCACGGGCAGGCCGACAGCGGCACCCCGGCCCCGCTCGGCACGCCCCCCGCTCCCGCGCTGGAGCTGGTCACGAACGGGTAGGTTCCGTGGTCGATGTCCAGCAGGCTGCCCTGGGCACCCTCGAAAAGGACCCGCTTGCCGGCCTGGCGTAGCCGGTGCAGCAACAGAGTGGTGTCGCACACGAAGGGTTTCAGCTCCTGGGAGAACGAGAGGTACTCGTCAGCCAGTCGAGCGGCGTCGAAGGTATCGCGTAGTCCGTAGACCGCCGCCAGGTAAGCATTCTTGTGAGCCACCACCGACGCCAGCCGTCGTCGAAAATCGTCCGGACGATACAGATCGCACATCCGGATGGCCCAGTGTCGAGCGCACTTGTCGGCATAGCAGGGGCCGATGCCGCGTCCGGTGGTGCCGATCTTGTGCGGGCTGGTGGCAGCCTGCTCGGCCAGGGCGTCCTCTTTCCGGTGGTAGGGAAAAACCAGGTGGGCCCGATCGCTGATCCGCAGGTTTTGGCCGACCGTGATTCCCCGCTGTCGGAGCGAACCGATTTCCCCCAGCAGGACCGCCGGATCGATCACCACGCCCGGGCCGATGATGCTGACGATGTTTTCGCGGAGGATGCCGCTGGGCAGATGATGCAGGGCGAACTTCTGGTCATCCAGCACGACGGTATGGCCGGCGTTGGCCCCGCCTCCGTAGCGGACCACCACGTCAAAATCCGAAAGCAGCAGGTCGACGACCTTGCCCTTTCCCTCGTCGCCCCACTGCAATCCGACTACGCAGGTATTTCCCAGATCGCGGAAACTCATCGTGGTTCGCCGGCAACCGCAGGCCGCCGTCCCGCTTGGCTTAAGCAGGCACCAAAGCGGCTAAGCCCGCCAGAAGGCAGTTTTGTAGCACCAACCGGCGAAGCTGGCAAACCGGCCGGCCCAGCTACCATCCTGGCTGGCGCCCACGGTTCATCGGCCCCGACCGATCAACCGGAGGAGAATCGCCACCAAAGTCCGCTGGAAATCCAGGGCCCGGTCGCTCAGGAATCCCTCGTTGTCCACGAAGGGCGCCATCCGGTCCGAAGCTGTGTGGGCCGCACGCGCCAGCGGTGCCGCTGCCAACTCGACGACCCTCGCCCGCCGGGATTCAGCGAGGCCGGCCGGAGCCGCATCGTAGTTGGCCGAGTATTTGAGACCTTCGGCGGTATCGAACTGCCAGGTCACGGTCCGACCGGCCAGGTGTCGTCGGGCCCAGGCGGTTTGCTCCCGCACCTCCCGCGCCAGCCATTTCATGAAGATCATCATTGGCTCGGGTGGAAGACCGCCGTGAAAGTCCAGGCGGTCAATCCGTCCGGTGCGAAGCAGCAGGTGGCTCGCGGGCCGTCCGGCGGCGGCGTCCAAAGTGAGACCGAGATGAGCGACTGCGGGCTGCGAAGCGGCCCAGCGCACCGCCCGCAGGGGCGGGTAGCGCCGAGCCAGATCGGCGATGTCCCGCACCAGGCTGCTGATGTCCTGCCAGCGCGTCCAGTACTGGACCTGATCCTCGATCGGCAATCCCAGGTGCATCCGCAGCAGATGAAGTGCCAGCCGCGGAGCGACCAGGGGGCCGTGCCGGCCGGCGACCAGCCACGGCAGGTCGCTGGCCAGCCATTCCCCCCGCCCGATCGGTCGCGCCGCGCAAAGCACGTCGCCATTGCGGCTTTTCCAGGGCGTGCGGCTCGAAAGCACAGTGGCGAATGCCGTCTCGTCAGCGTACCGGGTCCAGGCCTTACTTCGCCGGATGGCTCGAAGGCTGAACCGACCCCGCCCGTCCCAACTGCCGTAAGGTACCACGTCCAGCAGCGCCAGACCGCGAGTCGGCACGTCCGCGTACTCGACGCGCGCCGACATCAGGCCGTTGGCCGAGCGGTACTCCACAAGCCGGATGTCCGGGCCGGTGGCCCGCGAAATGACTTCCGCGGTGGTCTTCAGGTCGACCAGCAGCCAGCATTCGGATGCGATCGCCTCCAGCTCGCTCAAGGTCGGGTTGAGATCGTCTACCCACTGAGGGTCCAGGATGCATGCCGCCCCTCGGGCCTGGCGGCGTAACGCTGGAAGCGACCTGGGCCGCGCGAGCGTACGCAGTTCCAGCCCGTTCAGCAGTGGGCCCAGTTCGGCCAGCCGGGCTGGCAACACCAGCTTCCGAATGGCAAACGGAGGCCGGTAGCTGCTCCAGCGCGGCACATTGGCCAGCGGATGTGACCGAGGATCATACTCGGCGACCGGTAATAGCCGGACTTGGGCCAGTTGAGTAGCCAGGGCTGGGTCAGCTAGGCAGAGCCGCAGGTATCTGGCACCCGGCGGCGTCAGGAGCCAGCCCAGCAAATCGCCGGGCGGCTGGCAACCTGAGATGCCAAGCGGGCCTGCGGGTGCCGGCTCCGGGCGATCCAGCCTCAGACAATGCTGGCCCAGAGAGTGCCGGGGGGCGAAAAATGCCGCCAGCATCTCGACCCGGCGCAGATCGGTCCCGGACGCAGGAGTGGCCCGGACCAGATACCACTGCTCGCCGGCACAGCGAAGCACCCGCGACGCAAGTTGCCGGGCATAGCGGCCGGGCCATTGGCTCACGGTCAAGTCAGCGGGCCTACGATTGCGAGCTTTGGCAGACAGCCTCTGGTCGGGAGCCATCCCTAAATCCGCGTCGAGCAGTGTCCGGGCTGCCGGGGTATTATCGTGGTCCGGAAAGTCGCAGCAACCGCATCGCGAGGTTGAGCGGTGGACCAGCTACCTGACCTGACCGGGCCGCGACCGCCGGCCCCGGTCGCGGCGCGACCGATTTTCTCCGGCCCTGCCGGCCGGGCCCTGGAACTGCTGTCGCTGTCGCGCGGCCAAGCGGCACTCGACCTGTCGCTGACCCTGCTGGTGGCTCTGGTGGTGCCCTTCGGGCTGCACCTGGCGGTGCTTCTGGTGGCTGACGGAGATCCGAGCGGGACGCTCGATTGGGCGGCGCCGGTGCACAAGTGGCTGGACGCCCTGCTGCTGGTGGGGCTGGCGGCCTACTTTGTGTACCGTCACAACCTTCCGGCCGCCGCCTTCGGAATGCGGGCCGATCGGCCGGTTCGACAGGCTCTGTGGGCCATCCCGACCCTGGGGGCAGTATATGCGGCGTTCATCACGATGATGGTGGTGGTCGGCGTTCTGATCCTGCTTTGCCCGGAGTTGCAGCAGGACTTGGAGCAGCGGATCCGGTTCATGAAGCTGCTGCCACTGGAGGACTGGAGCTTCACTGTGCTGCTGATGGTGCCAGTCGCGATCCATGAGGAAATGCTTTTCCGGGGCCTGCTGATCCCGCTGCTGCGCCGGGTCGGCTGCGGCTGGATCGGAGCCGTTCTGCTGTCCAGCGCGATCTTCGCCCTGCTGCATGTCACTCAAGGTTGGCTGGGGGTGATCCAGATTTTCGGGGTGGGTGCCGCTTTGGGGCTTTTCTTCGTGCTTTCACGCAGCCTGCTGGCCGTGATGATCGCGCATCTGCTGTTCAATCTGTTCCAGCTTCAGCTCATGCGGCTGCTCTTTCCCTGGCTGGAGAACCTGAGTGGAAGCTCCTGACGCTGAGCGTGGGTTATCCGGTGGCACAGCGGCGGTCATACGCCCAGCCAGTGCAGCAGGAACAGGAACAGAGCGGCGGCCAGCAGGCCGACGCCGGCCGCCCGGGCCCAGGTCCGCGAGCCCGGCCTGGCATGCTCGCCGGCCGGCGCTGCCGCCAACCAGCCGGCTTGCTCCTCGCTTACGCCAGTCTTGAGACCCTCCGGCCCCCCAAACTGGACCTGGGCAATCAGCAACTGAGCCTGGAAGTCGCTAATCCCGAGCTGGCGGGCCTGCTCCAGAATCTGCATCCGACGTGAGTACCGAAGCAGCCCCCCTTCCAGCGAAGCTGCGATCAGGGCCTTGAGGTATGCCGGCGCGTCCTCGGGCGACGGCCAGCCGCGCAAGTACCGCGCTTGCCGCTGCGGGTCGCTCAGGACGGCGTAAGCCAGGTGCAGTTCCTCGAGCTGTCGACGTGAGTCGCCGTAGCGATCGGGCTGGTTGAGGGCCGCCAGCAACTGCTCCCGGCGGGCTCGAAAATGACGGGCTACCTCGCGGGGGTCGTGCCGTCCCGGGGCAAGTCCGAGAATGGCAAAGTAGTCTCGGGCCATCTTTCCGGCCTCCTGTCTAACCATACGCCGACAAGACGCCGGAACCAAGCGTTTTCTGGCGCCGGATCACTGAACCGGCTCTGGAAAGAGCCGGGCCGGAACACCGATTCGGCACCGCTCCCCGGTCCTGGAAAAGCTGCCCAGGCCGCCTACCCGCCGGCGGGGCGGGTCGAAAGGAGCGAATTCAAGGTCCGAGCGGCCTCGCGATGATCCGGCTGCCGCCTCAGAACCTCGCGCAGTTCGGCCACCGCCTGCTCGGACTGGCCCTGTTTGGCCAGGATCAAGGCCAGGCTATAACGGGCCGGGATGTTATCGGGATGGCGTTGCAGAACCTCGCGGCAGCAGGCAACGGCCTGATCCGGCCGGCCCAGTCGCTGCAAGACGACGGCCAGATTCAGGCCCGCATCGGGGAAGTCCGGCCGAGCCTGGAGCGCGAGCCGATAATGCCCGGCCGCCTCCTCCAGCTTCCCGCCCTGGGCCAGTGCGTTGGCCAAGCTGCAATGGCCGTCCGGATGGCCGGGTTGCAGTGCAAGGAACTTCCGGTACTCGGCAGCGGCTTCATCCCATCGTTCCAGCTTCATGAGCAGGTGGCCGCGGGCCAGGTGCGGTTCAGGTTGACGCGGGTCGAGTCGGGCGACCTCCGCATACTGGCGAGCCGCCTCATCCTTGTTTCCGCGGGCGCGCAACACTTCCGCGTACTGAATCCGGGCCCGGGTGTCGGTGGGGATCAGTCGCAGCAAATGGTCCCAGGCCTGGGCGGCGGGTTCGAGGCGGCCGGCGTCGGTGAGAGCCTTGGCGTACCCGTACAAGGCCGGCTCGCCCAGCGGCTCCAGCTCCAAGGAAGCCCGATAGTGATGTATGGCCTCATCCAATCGGCCCAAGCGCGCGTAGGCCGCCGCGAGGTTCTGATGCGTGGTGGGCGAGGGGGAGTGCCTAACCGCATGGGACCACAGTGATACCGCGTTTTGCCAGATGGCGGTCTGTCGCCAGGTCAGCGCGGCCAGTCCGCCGATCACTCCGACGCCGGCCAGGAGGCAGCCCACACTAGCCGCGGGGCGGCGAATCCTTCGCCACAGGTGTAACCAGCCGCTGGCGGTCAGAATCGCCCACCCGATGGCCGGCAAGTAGCTGTATCGGTCGGCCACTTCCTGCTGTCCGCTCTGGAAGAACCCCAGCACCGGAGCCAGCAGGATGGCGTGGGCCAGGGCCGGCACAGCCAGCCACGGGCGGCGCTTTCCGGCCAGAGCCAGGGCCGTGGCCGCCGTCGCCACTACGGCGGCCGAGACCAGGTACTTGGCTGAGAAAGGCCGGACCGGCAGGTCGAGTTCGTAGAGCGGGCACAGGCCGAAGGGAGCGACAGTTTTCCACAGGTAGAAGACCAGCCCGTAGCAGGCCTGAGCGGCTCGTTCGAGCAGGCCGTGCTCGGCCAGCGTCATTGCCGCCCCGGTAGCCGCCTGAGCCAGCGGCGCGACGATCGCGAAGCCGACCGCCAATGCCAGAAAAGGGATCTTTTCGGCAAGCACGGACCGGAGGGGGATGGGCCGGCCCCGCCGCGAATGATCCGCCCCGTTCGCCTGGCCAGCCTGACCAAGCCGGCCCAGCGGGTACCAATCCAACAGCAACAGAATCAGCGGCAATGTCACCCCCATGGCCCGACTGAGCAGCGATAGAAGGAAAAACAACAGGGCCAGTCCCAGCCACTTGAGGGAACGGCCGGCGGCTCGGCTTTGGGCGTGCAGGTACGCCAGCACGCAAATGAGCAGTAAAAAGGAACTAAGCACGTCCCGCCGCTCAGTCACCCAGGCCACTGACTCGACTCGCAGGGGGTGGACTGCAAACAACAAAGCTGCCAGTCCGCCGGCGGCAAGCAGGCCCCAGCCGGCCGATGAATGGCGCTGGTCGCTGGCCGGTGTCCCGGCGCGGAGGATAACCACCGCCAGCAGGTAGACCAGCAGAGCGTTGGCCAGGTGCAGGATCAGGTTGGTCAGGTGGTAGCCGAAGGGGTTTCGGCCCCAGATTAGGTAGTCGATCGCGAGGCTGATCCACGAGAGGGGCTGGTAGTGCCCCATGTGGAAGGTGGTGAACATCCACTTCAGCCGCGCGGGATCCAGGCCGCGATAGTGCGGGTTGTCGATGATGTTGAATTCGTCGTCGTAGTTGAAGCCATTGCGCAGGCCGCTCAGATGGGCTGCCACCACGATCAGGCAGATCAATCCGCCCGCCAGCCAGGTCCGCTTGTCACGCCAGGCGAGGGTGCCGAGCACGCCTCCCGATGGCTGCGGACTGGCGACCTGGGCTGCGACGAGGTTGGGCATCAGGGCTCGTCGTGGTTGGCGGGGCTGGCAGGCTGGGTTGCAGGCTGGCTCTGGGGCGGTCGGCCGCTTCGTCCGGCATAAGGGTTGTGGTACTCCAACCCATAGTCCGGATGCGGCACCGCCAAACTTGCGATCCAGGCTCGCACCGCCTCGTACCGCCGATCGTTGCGGTTGGGGATCACGGCCTTGAAGGGTGGCCCGTGGGCCACGGGCGGGTGGCCCCGCTCAGTAGCTTTCCGCGACAGGAGAAAAGAGAGCAACACGCTGTCTTCGGGACTGTTGCGATCCAGCAGCGGCCCATGCTCGGTCTCCATCTGATCCAGCAGGACGAACGCGGTGTAGACGGCGTTATCGCGAGCGCTGGCGCTGGGCAGCCGGAAGACCCGGGCGCCGGTGCCGCCATGACAGCCGGACCGCGCGCAGCCCCGGGTGAGCAGCGGCAGGACGTCTCGCCGAAATGTGCGAAAAACCGCCGGATCGCCTTCGATCACGATCCGGTCGGCGTACTCGTCACCGGTACAGCGCACGATGAGCTGCAACTTCTCGTAGGGCTGACCGCGGGCGAGGATCTCTTCCCAGGCGGGGCGAAGCTGGCCGGCCTGTCTGAGCCGCTCCAGGACCTCGACCGCCAGATCACGCTGCTTGCCCTTCCTCAAGAAACGGACCTGCAATTGCTCTGGGGGCCCGTCCAGCCGCAACTCGTGAAGCTTCAGGCGTTGGACGTCAGCGTTGGATAGCAGCGGCACCGGGGGCAGTTCCGGTCGCGGCTCATCCGATGGCGGGCCGACCGGCTGCGTGGCGGGCCGGGTTCCGGCCGACCCCACCGGTACGATCCGGGCCACGTCATCCAGCCGCAGCCGCAGCTCCCCGGCCGGGTTCCGCAGTATGATTTCCTGGCCGCTTCGGGTCACATCGCCACGGAGCTTCAGACCGCTTTTGAGGTACACGTCGGCCTGTTCGCCTGCCGCGGGCGGCACCGGCCCCAGCGCAGCGGCGCTAATCAGCACGGCAGCCAGCATGCTACGGCCCGGCCGCGTCATGAAGATCTCCGTGCGTGCGATGAAGCGTCCATCAGATTCTACGGACCCGCCAACGGGGTGTAGCCTGAGCCATCAGACCGCGATCAGACTTTTCGGTGAGCGGTCTCCGCGACCTCGGTGCCGTCCGGAAGGGCCAGGATCCGATAATCTCCGAAAAGGGCCGGCGACTCGGCTTGGAGGATCCGCAAGATCAATATCGCAACCTTGCGGATCTCGACTTCGGCATGCTGGTTGGCCCGGGCCTCGATGAAGTGTCGCAGGGCGCGGCCGTTAGCGGTCACGAAGATCTTGGTCTCGGTCGCGTTCGGCAGAACGCTGCGGGCGGCCTGCCGGGCCAGTTTGCGGCGAAGGGTCGGATCCGGCTCTCGGGCAAACCGGGCGGCCAGCCCCTCAACCAGCCGGCAGTAGGCCTCGTGCGACTGGCGGATGGAAGCCAGCCAGATCTCATGCAGCCGGGGGTCGTCAGCGATGCAGTCCGGTTCGACGAAATCGGCGGTCGATTCGTCCACGTAACGCTGCGAGAGCTGCGAGTAACCGAAGCCGGCCCGATGCCGCACCAGCTCATGCGTGAATGAACGCGATACGCCGGCAATCAGGAAATTCCAGACCGCGTGCTCCAACACCGAGCCGTGGGCCGATTCGATCAGGTTGGCCAGATACTCGGCATTGCTCTTGCGACCCTTCCCGAAAGACAGGTAGCACAGCCGACCGGCCAGCTCGCACAGTTTCTCGGCCCCCACCTCGCTGTCCGTGCTCCAGGCCGCCTGCTGGTCGGCCAGAAACCGCTCGATCTGGGCAGAATCCACCTGCTGTCGGCCAACCAGGTATACTCGCGGCTGACGTATGATGTTCACCGATATGCCTCCTTCAATCGGTCGGCATTGTACTCGGCCGCCTCCCGGCCGGCAGCGGCGCGCCCGGCGACCGGCTTGTCAGGCAGCCTGGCCGGGTTGGCGACTGGCGCTCCCCCTGATCGCGGTGACGTTCGGCTGCGCGGTCGCGGCCGGCCAGCACTCGCTTCAATACCGCTTGCAGGCCGGCGACCACGCCAGCTACCAGGTGCTGACCACGGTCACGACCGCCGACGGTTCCCAGACTCTCGCCAGCAGCGCCGAGGATGTGCAGGTCTGGTGCCTGGGACGCCAGGGCGACCAGTTGCTGATTCTGCTGGATGCAACCCCCTCCGCTGACGGTCCGCTTCAGCTCCTTTACGCCGCCGTATTCAGCATCGACGAAAGCGGCCGGGCACGACTGTCAGATGAGATCCTCTCGCGACTGGCCCCGCTGGAAGGGGCAATCGACCTGCTGCCCATGCTGCCACTGCCGGTGCAGGGTCAGATGGCTTGGACCACGCCGACCGATCCGTACGGCCGTCAGTGGCGTTGCACCAGCCGGGGTGCCGACCGCAGGCAGTCCGGACACCTGCGGGTCGACTTCCAGGTCGACGACCTGACGGGTGTGGCCGAAGTTCTCGGGCGGAGCCGGCGGGGACGTTACTGGTTCGATCCGATTCTCGGATGCCTGTCGCGCCTGGAGGTCGAGGAGCAGGATGATCGCCGGCATACCCGCAGCCGGACAGTGGCCGGGCGCCGGGAACTGCTCCGACACGGCCCGGCCTGGGCCGCCCGACGCGGCGATGAGGCCCAGCGCTTCCTCCAAGTGCTTCGGCACGAGGATCGGCTGCTGGCCGAGATCACCGCCCGGCCGGACCAGTTCCGCTGGCTGCTCGACCAGCTCGACCGGCTGTGGCTGGCCTTCCAGTCCGACCTGGAGCCGCAGGCGGGTTCGCCGTTCATGCGGGTGGCGCAGGCTCGCCGGGCGGAGCTGTCGGCGGACGCTTCCAGACTGAAAGCCCGGGCTGAATTGGCTCGCCGATGGCTTAATCAGCCGGCACGACCATGGACTCTGCAAGATGCGCTGGGTCGTACCGTCACCAGCGAGTCAATCCGTCGCGGAGTGGTGATCGAGTGCTTCTGGTCCAGCGATTCGGTCTGGGCACTGCGAGTGCTTTGGTCGCTGTCCCGCTGGCAAGACCAGCCCGGCAGCCCAGCCGTGCCTCTGGTGTGCTACAACCTGGACCCTGACCCGGCCGCGGCCCGCCGCGCGATCGAGATCTGCCGCGGCAGACTGACCCAGATTCTGGGCGGTCCGCTGCGAACAGTGGAACCACTCCCCGAGCTGCCGGTCGTCCGAGTGCTCGACCGCGATGGTTGGGTGCGGGGCATATGGGTCGGGTGGGATCCGGCTTACGCCGCTGCCCGGGCTCTGGCCGCCAGACTCAGCCAGGAGGAGGGCCCCTGAAGCCCACCGCGCCGGGTGCTCTGACAACCGAGCCGGACACTCGAGGCGACGGCCGACGTTTTCCCGCAGCGGGCAAGCCCCATCCGATGCCAAGGCAACCGCCAAACGCGGAGGACCCGCGCTAAGGTGCCGCAGACGTTCACCGACGCGGTAGCGCCGCACCCTGGGGCCCGGCGTCTCCGCGCAAGGCACGCGGCGGTCACACAAATCACTCCTTCTGCTGCCCGATGTAGCCCAGACTCTCAAGCTTCCGGCGGACTTCTTCCGGTAACTCGGTCGGCGACGCCTGGGCGGCGATCCTTTGACGCCACTGGGCGAGAACCTTAAGCAACTCGGCGTACTGAACCGCAAGTTCCCGGCCGATGCCCTGGTCGAAAGCCATCTTAGGCTGAGTCTCGCGCGGATCCTCGGCCAGATTCAGGAAATAACGGCGCTGGGCGTGCTCAATATCATAAAACTTCCACTGGTCGGGCCTGCGCATGGTTCGCATCCGCTTCCCGACCGCGAACAGCTCGCTAACCGCCGTATTGTCGAAGTCCGGCCGGCCGCCCAGGGCCAGTTCGACCAACGGGTGGCCCATCAACTCCGCGGGCGGGGCCGGCAGGCCGGCCAGCGCCAGCAGCGTCGGCGCTACGTCAATGGCCCGGGTCTGAGCCGCGATTCGCCGGCCGGCCGGCAAGACTCGCGGGTATCGCACGATCAGCGGCACCCGAATGACCTCCTCGAAGAGCGTCTTGCGATGCCCCTTGTCGTTGTGCTCGAAAAACTCGGTCCCATGATCGGATGTCACCGCGACGACCGTCTGATCCAGCAGGGCGGCCTGGCGCAGGTCCGCGATAATCCGGGCCACGTGTTCGTCAGTCCAGGCGATTTCGCCATCGTACAGGGCCAGGAGGTGCTCCAGATCGCGGCGGGGCATGCCCGCGTTGATGGCCGGGTCGAAGAAGAAGCCCTTTCCGGTGATCGGACCGGAGTAGTCCGGGTCGAATTTGCGGTCGTACGGGGCCGGCGGAATGAAGTCGTAATGCGGGTCGAACAGGTGCACGAACAAGAAGAACGGCCGGCCATCACGCTGATCCAGCCAGTGCTTCACCGCCTGGTAGACCCGCGGGCTGGTCACGTCGGCCTGCGACCGCCGCATCAGGTCGGGGTCCATCGCCCAACTTTCGACCGGGGCGCTGGTGACCGCGGCGCAGGAGGTGCAGTCTTCGTAGCAGGCAAAGCCCTGCGCCAGGCCGAAGGCCGGGTGCAGGTACGGGCCGGAAAAGAAGCCCGCGGTCTGATAACCCGCGGCCGCGAAACGCTCGGCCAGCGTGGTCACGCTCTCCGGCAGCCGGCGATCCGTATCAGTGCAGCCATGCACGGTGTCGGCCAGGCCGGTAAACAGGGTTGCGTGGGCCGGCAAGGTCCACGAGGTGCTGCTGATATGGTTCTCGAACAGCACGCCCTCGGCCGCCAGCTCATCCAGGTTCGGACTGGTCTGGCGGACGTAGCCGTAGCAGTGCAGGTGATCCGCCCGGAGCGTGTCGATCGAGATCAGGAGCACGTTGGGCGGCGTGGTGGGCGGGCGGGAGGCCGACCCGGGCCCGGGCCGACTGCATCCCCAGGTCCAGCCGGCCAGAAGCAGCGCTAGCCCAATGCGCCCAGGCCACCACCTCAAGCCACCCGGGCCGTCACGTCCGCTTCCGGAGTTCCGCTTCATCCGCACCTAAGCCCAGCCGACTGCCGCCCGTTTGCCGTGCTCAAGCGCTAGTGTACGTCGCAGCCGATCCGGCTGGCAACCTGGCGGTTGCCCGCCCCCCGGCCCTGCGGCACAATGCCGGCTCCTGCGACGTCTGGGAGA
>CAYZXK010000219.1:0-3223 GCA_964482395.1 uncultured Planctomycetales bacterium
TTCCAGATGGCCAACGCCAGGCAGGTCAACCCGTAGAAACGGTTCGGCCGCCCCCGCGGATTGTGCCATACGACGAACAGCCCCAGCGCCAGGTTCGCCAGCCCGGCCAGCAGCGGGACCCGACTGCCGCAAGCAGGCCCGCCAAGCGCCGAAGCCGGCCAAGAGCCGCCAGTGCCGACCGGCGTCGCGACCCCGCCCGGCCCGCCGTCACCCAACCGCACGCGCCTCACGACGAGGGCCACAATTGCGCTCAGCAGCACAATCATGGTCGCGATCGGCGTCTTGATCGCGAAAGCGATCGGGAAAAACGCCAGCCAGCCCCGGTCGGAAACCTCCCCGGCCAGGTACGCGGGCCGCTTCAGCCCCAGGTTGACGTAGCTCCAGGCGAACAAGTAGGCCTCCGGCAGCAGCCGAACCCTGCGAGCCCAGCCCACCACAGCCGCAAGTCGCGGGTGCTCGGGCACGCCGTCTTTGACTCCCAGCACGATCTCCCAGGCCTGGGCGTTGCTGCTCGCCGGCCCGGCTGCCGAGGCCGACATGTTCGGCAGAATCGCCCAATCCCGGTCGGGACCACGGAAGGGGCTATACTGCCAGCCGTAGCAGGTCCAGATCAGCACCCACGCGCCGACCGCCCCTAGCAGACCGGCCCCCGCCAAAACCGCCGCCCGCTGCGAACGCCGGAATACCAGCACGGCCGGCCCATCCCGTCGGCTTCCGCTCCGCCACAGCCAACGAAGAATGGGACACTCCAGCGGCCGGGCCTGAAAAACCGCTGCGGCGGACATCACCACCAGCCCCGGCAAGACCAGCGGCCATGAGAACTTCACCAGGCACAGCGCCCCGCCAGCCAGAGTTGTGACCAGTAGTCGCCACCAGCTCACTCGCTCCAGCAGCCAGCCGAAAGACAACAGCACCAGCAAAAAACACAGGGCCGCCGGCAGGTCGGCCGTCACCAGCCGACCGTGGGCCAGCAGCCCAGGGTCCAAACACGCCAGCCCGAAGGCCAGCAGTGCTCCAGCCCGCCCGAACAACCGCCGGGCCGTCGCATAGATCGCCAGACAGGTGGCCAACAGCAGCACCACGATCATGCAGCGGGCCGGAACCAGCAGCCGCTCTCCATCGTTGAGCTGGTACAGCCAGGTATGTCCCACCGCCCAGGCATCCGCCAACCGCCAGTCGGCGTCGTCCGGCGGCACCCAGCGAACCGTCGTCAGCATCAGCGGCAACGCGGCCCACATCTGAGCCAGCGGCGGCGTCTCGGGCACCAGCCGAAAATCGCCCGTCTTCCAGCGGCTCATCCCCGCCGTCAGGTGCAAGGTCTCGTCAAACGTCAGGCTATCGCCCAGTAGAGACGAAATCGCCAGGCCGGCAGTCAAAACCAGCCCGACCGGTATCAACACCCATTCCAGCCCGGCAACACCCCCCCGCCCGGCAAGCCCCCTGACCCACCAGCGCCAACCAACGTTTGCCCCGCCTCGGGCTGGTGACCGGAAAACTGCCATGGGTAAACTAAGCAAGCCTTACCAGCCCCGAATTGTCGCAGTCAGCGCCTCAGTCGCCGAATCTGATGCCCTGGGCCAGCGGCAGCTCGGTGCTCCAGTTGATGGTCGTGGTCTGACGGCGCATGTAGGCCTTCCAGGAGTCTGAGCCCGCCTCGCGGCCGCCACCGGTCTCTTTTTCGCCCCCGAACGCTCCGCCGATCTCCGCCCCGCTGGTCCCGATGTTCACGTTGGCTATGCCGCAGTCGCTGCCGCTGTGGGCCAGAAACCGCTCGGTCTCCATCAAATTCGTGCTGAAGATGGCTGACGAAAGCCCCTGCGGCACCGCGTTCTGGAGCCGGATCGCTTCCTCAATCTCGTTCACCGCTCCCTCACGCTCCCGGCTCCGGCCGTACGGAATGACGTACAGAATGGGCGCGAAGGTCTCCTCCTGCACAATCTGGTATTCATTGCGGGCCGCGGCGATGCAGGGCCGAACGTAGTGTCCGCCGGGATACTCCGGACCGCTCAACTTCTCCCCCCCATAAATAACCTCCCCGCCTTCCTGCCGGAGCCGTTGCAGCGCCCGCTGCATCTCCTCCACCGCCTGGAGCGTGACCAGTGGACCCATCAGAATCCCTTCCCGACGCGGATCGCCGATCGGCACCGACTGGTAGGCCTTCACCAGCCGCTGAACCAGTTCCTCGCGGATCAGGTTGTGCACGATGATCCGACGCGTCGTCGTGCAGCGCTGACCGGCAGTGCCGACCGCCCCGAACAGGATCGCCCGCACCGCCAGGTCCAGGTTCGCGCTGGGGGTCACGATGATCGCGTTGTTACCGCCCAGCTCAAGTATGGTGCGCCCCAGCCGCTGGCCGACCACCTCGCCCACCCGATACCCCATCGCGCAACTGCCGGTGGCCGAAATGAGCGGGACGCGACGGTCATGCAGCAGCTTTTCGCCGACCGTCGAGCCCGGACCGACCACCAGCGAGAAAATGGCCGGGTCCACCCCGTTGGCCTGGCAGACCTCCGCCGCGATCTTGGTGCACGCGATCGCCGTCAGCGGCGTCTTGCTGGCCGGCTTCCACAATACCGCGTCGCCGCAGACCGCCGCGATCGCCGCATTCCAGCTCCAGACCGCCACCGGAAAGTTGAACGCGCTGATTACCCCCACCACGCCCAGCGGATGCCACTGCTCGTACATGCGATGCCTGGGACGCTCCGAGTGCATGGTCAAGCCGTAGAGCTGACGCGACAGCCCGCAGGCGAAGTCGCAAATGTCGATCATCTCCTGCACTTCCCCCTCCCCCTCCGCGATGATCTTCCCCATCTCCAGCGTGACCAGCGCGCCGAGCGGCTTCTTCAGTTCGCGCAGCCGGTTGCCGAGCTGCCGGACGATCTCGCCGCGCTTCGGCGCTGGAACCATGCGCCAGTCCAGGAACGCCCGATGAGCCCGATCGACGATCTTGTCGTATTCGTCTTCGGTGACCTGCCTGACGCTGGCGATCCGGCTGCCGTCGATCGGGGTGATAACGTCCAGTCTCGGGCCGGAGCCGATCCACTCACCGTGGAAGCCGCCCGGATTGTCGCTGTCGATGCCGAGAGTCTTGAGGAAGTCGTTCATGGGTGTACCTGTCGGATGATTCGCCGGGGCGCCCGACCCGGACCACGCGTCCGCCGGCCAACACGCCCAGCCGCCGAGTTTAGCAGGCCAAAAGTCTCAGGGCCACCCGGCCCCCGGC
>CAYZXK010000220.1:0-1972 GCA_964482395.1 uncultured Planctomycetales bacterium
GATCCGATTCTCAACTTCGGCAGCGAGGAGCAGAAGCGCAAATACCTGCCCAAGCTTTCCAGCGGGGAGTGGATCGGGTGCTTCTCGCTTACCGAGCCCGGCAGCGGCAGCGACGCCGGCGCCGCCCGCTGCATGGCGGTCGAGGGGCCGGACGGCTGGGTCATCAACGGCACCAAGAACTTCGTCACCAACGGTCGCGAGGCCCAGGTTATCGTCCTCTTCGCGGTCACCGACCCGGATAACCCGAAACGTCGCTTATCGGCCTTCATCGTCGAAAAAGACACCCCCGGCTGCACGGTCGGCAAGCTGGAGAAAAAGCTCGGTATCAAGGCCAGCAGCACGGCCGAGCTGATTTTCGAGGACTGCCGCGTGCCGCGGGATGCCCTGCTGGGCGAGCGCGGCAAGGGCCTGAATGTGGCCCTGGCGACCCTGGATGGCGGACGTATTGGAGTCGCCGCCCAGGCCGTCGGAATCTCCCAGGCCGCTTTGGAGGCCAGCACCCAATACGCCAACACACGCGTCCAGTTCGGCCAGCCGATCGGCAAGTTCCAGGCTATTCAGTGGAAACTGGCCGATATGGCGACTCTTATCGCCGGTGCCCGCCTCCTGACTTATCGGGCCGCCTGGCTCAAGCAGAACCACCAGCCGTACTCGGCTGAGGCCGCCATGGCCAAGGTGTTTGCCAGCGAGATGTCCGGCAAGGTTACCAACCTGGCCATCCAGGTTTTCGGGGGCTACGGGTATTGTGCCGACTACCCGGTCGAGCGACTGATGCGCGACGCCCGGATCACGGAACTCTACGAGGGCACCAGCGAAATCCAGCGTCTGGTGATCGCACGCAAACTGATCCAGGAACCCGGCTGGGTCAGCCGGGCCTGAGGGAGCTGGGATCCGCCGACCGAGCAGTACGGCTTGACTGGCAGGCCGCCCCCGGTCGGCAAACAGGATGGCCGGTCCTCGGTTCCTCACGGCGGCTGCCGCCTGGGGCCGACCGGCCGCAGGAAACACTGACCGATTCACGCGAGGTGTCACAAATGGCTGACAAGTGTGCCTATCTGGTGGCCGGGAAACGCAGTCCGATTGGAAAGTTCCTGGGTACTCTTTCTAAACTCTCGGCCATGGAAATCGGCGGCCAGGTCGCCAAAGCCCTGATCGCAGAGGCGAAGGTCGATCCGGCCGCGATCGACGAGGTTTATATCGGACAGGTGCTCCAGGCCGGCTGCGGGCAGAATCCGGCTCGCCAGGTCGCGTTGGCGGCCGGCCTGCCCGACACCATCTCCTGCTGCACAGTCAACAAGGTCTGCGGTAGCGGCTTGCAGGCGGTCATGCTGGCCGATCAGATCATCCGGGCCGGCGACGCCGATTTGGTCCTGGCCGGCGGCATGGAGTCCATGAGCCAGGCCCCCTTCCTGTCCCGCACGTTGCGGAGCGGCAATAAGTTCGGCCACAGCGAAATGGTCGACGAGATGCTCTATGACGGTCTGACCAACGTTTACAGCGGCGAACTGATGGGCGAGCTGGCCGAGTATACCGCCGACAAGGCCGGCATCAGCCGCGAGCAGCAGGACCAATGGGCGGTCCGTAGTCAGCAGCTCACCGCTCAGGCTTCGGCCGGCGGCAAGTTCAAGTCGGAGATCGTCCCGATCAGCGTGCCCAAGGCCAAGGAACCGTTCGCCGCCGACGAGACCTTCCGGGCCGACACCACCCTGGAAGCCCTGGCCGGCCTGAAACCGGCCTTCAAGAAGGACGGAACCGTGACCGCGGGCAACGCCTCCCAGCTTTCCGACGGCGCCGCCATGTTGCTGGTGGCCAGCGAGAAGGGTCTGACCCGCTGCGGTCTCAAACCCTTGGCCCGGATCGTCGCCCAGGCCACCGCCGGCGGCCCCCCACGAGAGCTGTTCTTTACCCCGCCCAAGGCCGCCATGATGGTCTGCCAGAGGGCCGGCTCGTCCAAGGACCAGGTCGACCTGTG
>CAYZXK010000221.1:0-17269 GCA_964482395.1 uncultured Planctomycetales bacterium
CGTACTACAACGCCAAGTACGCCACGCGGGTCTGCAAAGAATTCCGGGAGGTCCGCGGTGTGGCCTGAAATGCCCTTCTTAACCCGCAACAATTACACACGGGAATTGACGTTACCACTTGCCGCCGTCAGCGGGTGCAGCCATCATTTGGTTGTGGACGTCAACCATCGGCCGCCGGACCGCGTCGCTCAACGCGCCGCTCTGCCCGTCGGCGCGACCTGCCCGGAATGCAGCTATGACCTTCGCGGCTCTACCGCCGAGCGGTGCCCGGAGTGCGGATTCCGGACCGATCCGCTGCGAAGGGATGAGTCCCAGATCCCGTGGTGTTACCGGCATGAGTTGGGCTGGTTCAAGGCATACTGGAAGACGGTCTGGCTGGTGCTGCGGCAGCCACGGCGATTATGCCAGGAGATCTCCCGGCCGGTGGACTATCGCCACTCGCAGTCGTGGCGCTGGGTGACGACGCTGCATGCCTGCGGGGCGCTGCTGGTGGGCTGCGGCGCGTACGCCGTGGCCGATTATGCGTACGGATGGCACGGCGGCGAGCTGATGTGGTGGTGGCTGGGGGGATTGCAGGTCTGGGGAATACTGTGGCTGGCGGCGTTGCCGGGGCTGGCCAGCTACTTCTTCCACCCCTCCAAACTGCCGATCGAGCACCAGAATCGAGCCATCGCCCTGAGCTACTACGCCTGGGCGCCCCTGGCCCTGGCCCCGCTCTGCCTGCTATTACCTTATCTGGTGATCCTGGGTACCTGGCAGCCCTTCCCGCCAATCGAGGTCTGGGCGATCTGCACGGCCGTAGAGATCGCAGGCGCGGGGGTGATCGTCGGCCTGTGCGAGACGCGCATCGTGCAGCTCCAGGTTCATGCCCTGCATCGACGTCGGGCTGCCGCGCAATTGCGACTGGCGGCGTTCAACGCTTTGGCGATCGGGCTGGGGCTATTGCTGGCACTGCTGCCGCTCAGCGCCTTTTATCTGCTGGTCATCTTCCACAGCTTCTGACGCGGGAGCCCGGGTGGCCGGGGAGGTGTTCGGCAATGCCCGGTGATCCAGGAAGAATGGAACATCGTAGTCCCAGCCGGCAGCCCCGCGACCTGGCGACATGTCGAAGACCCCGCCGTTGTCGATCCCGTCCAAGCCCACGCTGTACAGCACCGGTGACGGGAGGTGCGGAAGGTAGCGGATCTGACCGTCGTCGGGATCGAAAGGATCGCGTGGAACGGCCATCAGGTAATCGGGCACCAGCTCGGCCAAAGTGCTCGGTCGCCGGCCGCAGTCGTACTGGTAGAGCCGAATGGCCAGGCTGAGGGCCGCCATCCGGCTTTGCGCCAATACCTGGAAGTGGATTTGAATGGCCCGCTCGTATGAACCGGGTGCCAGCACCATGAATGATCGGGCCAGGGCCTGCGGCAGCGAGCTGGGCTGCCAATCCGAAGCGATGGGGAGCATGCGTTGGGGCGCGTGCCAGTAGCCGGCTTGGGCCAGCCCGGCCGCGATGGTGCAGTTTTCCATTGCTCGGACAGCCTCGAGCTTCCAGGCCGGGGCCAGCAGGAACCTCGTCAGCCAGTCGGCGCTGGGAAGAGCCGTCCAGGCCGTGGAGCCGCCGGCCAGGAAGGTTGCAGCCCCCGTCGACCCGTAACAGAGGTACTCCAAGGTGTCCAGGCAGATCATCCGGTCGCCATACACCCCACGTTCCCAGGCCTGCTGAAACCAGTTCTCATCGAGCAGGTCATCAAGCAGGCCCCGAAGCTGCTGGTGTGTCGCCGGTCCGGATTCCGAAGGCGAAGGACACGCTTCCGGCGTGATCCGCAGCCACGGGACCAGCTCCTCAACCACCGACATTCCCAGGGCCTCGATGGCCACGCCGGTCAGGTACGGCACCATGCCGGGCTGCATCCAGCCGGAGTGACGCGCAACCGCCAATCCGTCCCGTATGGTTTCGACTGCTTCGGCGTCGTTGCCAAGCTGGCAATGATAGATGGCGGCCGCGAAGGCGGCTTTGGCCAGCGCCCGCATCTCTCTGGTGTGTCGCGGCGAGGCGGCTATGACCGGGGAACTCAAAGGGACTTGCCAATCGGCCCGGGGCCGGGCCCGCGCCTGGCGCAGCAGCCCCAGCCCGCCGCGATTGCGCTCCAGGAACTCGATTGCCGTGTCCCGATCGACTACTCCGATCCGCAAGTCTTCCTTCAGGGGCCCCAGTTCAACGTTGTCTTTAAGTTCCGCCGCCGCCCGTTTAAGGAACCAGGCGGCGTTTTCTTCGTCCGGAATTGGCTGGGAGACGAAATCCTGCGGCATGATCGGCTGGAGCGCGGCCCGGTACTCGGCGATTCTGGCCCGCAGGCGACTGTCGGCCACCCACCCCCACCACAAACGCACCGCCAGGATCCCGAGGATGAAGAGTGTGCCGGTCAGGGAGAGCCGCTTAAGCCACCAGTAGCGAGGGGGCCACGGCTGAACCTGGTCGCCAACCCGCACGCGGCATGCTTGGTCAGCCATGCTGGCCTCCTGCCCTCGGGATGCATCGTCTGCCGCTGCCAGCAATGCCAAGCCACCAGGGCGGCCCGCATTTTCCACACAAGCCGCTCTGGTAGTTCCGGTAGTATAGTGCCTTATGGGCGAACCGCCGCCCATCAGGGCCCCGAGCGTCAGCGCTGGGCCAAGCGAGCAGGGCGTCCGAGCGTCCAGCACGAAAGCCGGGCCTTCAGGTGATCAGAAGCGCGACCCCAAGAGTTCGCCGTCGCGGGACTGTTGAATGGGGCCGCGCTGAAGCAGGGTGAAACGGCTGGTGGAGCCCCGGATAGAAGCTCCAGCCCACCGCGCACAACCCCCTCTGATCGGCCCGGCTTCTGTGGAAGCTGGCGTGGTCCCGTCAGGGCCAAATTTGCCAGCCTAGAATTGGTTGCGCCGGCAACAATGGAGGCACAGCTTGGTCGGGTCCCTGCCCTTGACACGCCGCAAGTTGCGGTTGGAACTGGGCTTAGCTCTGGCGGTCCTGACGGTGGCCCAACCTGCGGCTGCTGAGCTGGCCAGGAATGTGATCCTGATGGTCGCCGACGGGGCCGGCTTTGGTACTTTTGCCGCGACCAGTTACTACCAGTACGGAGCCCTTGGCACCCAGCCTTACGAGCAACCCGGGTGGGTCCGGTATGCCTGCACCAGCTACGCGTTGACTTTGTCGACCGCGCCGAGCGGCACCGGCATCCAGGACCCCAACCTGCTCTATGACCCGGCCAGAGCCTGGGATGGGCTGGACGCCTACTGCTGGCTACAGAGCACGGCCACGGACTCCGCGGCGGCGGCAACCGCCTTGGCGGCGGGGATCAAAACCTACAACAGCGCCATCAACTGGAACGATTTCAATCAGCCGCTGACCGGGCAGACGATCGCCGAATATGCAAAAGCCGCCGGCAAGGCGGTGGGCACCATCAGCAGCGTGCCGTGGAGCCATGCCACGCCGGCCTGCCTGGGTGGAGCCCACAACGTCAGCCGAAGCAACTATGTCGCGATCGCCAACGAGATGCTCAACGCCCCCTATCTCGACGTGATCATGGGCGCGGGAAACCCGGACTACGATAACAACGGCAACTACACCCCGGGCGGGCAGACCAAGTACGTCGGCGGGGCGACCACCTGGAGCCAGCTCAAGGCCGGCACCCACCCGGCCGGCTGGACGCTGGTCCAAAGCAAGGCGGCGTTCGAAGCCCTGACCAGCGGCCCGACCCCCCAGAAGGTGGTGGGCGTCGCGCAAGTGGCAACCACGCTCCAGCAGGCCCGCAGCGGCTACGGCCCCGACGACGTCCCCTACAGCGACCCCTTCAACCCCAACGTGCCAACGTTGGAACTCATGACCCGGGCCGCCTTGAACGTCCTGGACGACGACCTGGACGGCTTCTTCCTTCACATAGAAGGCGGCGCGGTCGATTGGGCAAACCATGCCGGCCAGGGCGCCCGGATGATCGAGGAGCAGATCGACTTCAACCACTCGGTCGCGGCGGTCATCGACTGGGTGGAGACGCACAGCGACTGGTCCGAGACGCTGCTGATTGTCACCGCCGATCACGAGACGGGCCTGCTTTGGGGGCCGGATTCCGACGAGCTGCCCTTCCAGGACCTGACCAACAACGGGCCGGGCCTGATGCCCGGCATGCTCTACAACTCCGGCGGCCACACCAACAGTCTGGTCCCGCTGTTTGCCCGTGGCGTCGGCAGCGAGCTGCTGGCCGGCCTGGTTGATGGCTACGACGAGGCCGCCTTCGCACACTGGGGTGTTGGCCACTACCTGGACAACACCGACCTGTTCACGCTCATGTACGCGGTGATTCCCGAACCAACGGCAGCTCTTGGTTTGGTTGTCGCCAGCCTGATATGGCGCCGCCGATGAGGTGTGACAGGCCTTTTCAGTTCCGCCGACCGGGCTAGAATACAAGCGCGCGAGTCGAGGGCCCAGAGGGCACTCCGGGCTACGTGCTGCCTGAACGGACGAACACCATATGGACCCTGAGGCGGTTTTGCTGTCGCGCATCCAGTTCGGCCTGACGGTCGGCTTCCACTATGTGTTCCCGCCCATCACCATCGGCCTGGGGCTGCTGATGGTCATCATGGAGGGGATGTTCCTGCGGACCGGGAACCGCCAATACGAAGCCATGGCTCGCTTCTGGACCCGCCTGTTCGCGTTGACCTTCACCCTGGGCGTAGCCACCGGCGTGGTCATGGAGTTCCAGTTCGGCACCAACTGGGCCACTTACTCGCGCTTCGTCGGCGACATCTTCGGCTCCGCCCTGGCCGCCGAGGCCATCTTCGCGTTCTTCCTCGAATCCGGCTTTCTGGCGATCCTGGTCTTCGGCTGGGACCGCGTCGGGCCGAGGATGCACTTCTTTTCCACCATCATGGTCAGCCTGGGGTCGATCCTGTCGGCGGTCTGGATCATCGTAGCCAATTCCTGGCAGCAGACGCCGGCCGGGTTCAGGCTGGTCGGCGAGGGGCCACTCCAGCGGGCAGAACTGGTGAGCTTCTGGGCCGCGGTGTTCAACCCATCCACCCTGGATCGGCTGCTGCACACGCTGGTCGGGGCGTTCATTCTCGGCGGATTCCTGGTCATGAGCGTGTCGGCGTACTACCTGCTCAAACGCCGGCACGAGGAGTTTGCCCGGCTGAACTTCCGCATTGCCCTGCCGTTCACGACCGTCTTCTCATTGGCCGCACTAGGCACCGGTCACCACCAGGCTCAGGTGGTAGCGGCTCATCAGCCGTCAAAGCTGGCCGCCTTCGAAGGTCACTTCAAGACCACGGCCGGCGGGGCGCCGCTTTATCTGTTCGGACTGCCGGATGAGCAAGAACAGCGGGTGAAGTACGGGCTGGCCGTGCCCGGCATGCTCAGTTTTCTGATCTACCGGGACTGGAATACGCCGGTGCAGGGGCTGGACACGTTCCGCCCGGAGGATTGGCCGCCGATCAACGCCACGTTTCAGGCTTACCACCTGATGGTCGGATTGGGGATGCTGTTTATCGTGTTCACTCTGTACGCCAGCCTTCTCCAGTGGCGTGGCCGGCTGTTTGAGAAACGCTGGATGCTCCGGCTGACCATCGTGGGCGCGGTCGCCGCGATGATCGCCAATCAGGTCGGCTGGGTGGCCGCCGAAATCGGACGTCAGCCCTGGATCGTGTGGGAACTCCTGCGGACCAGCGAGGCGGCCTCCAAGGCGGTCAGCGCCGCCGAGGTCAAGACCTCGATGATCATGTTCGGCCTGATCTACCTGACGTTGCTGCTGCTTTGGCTTTACCTGATGGGAAGCAAGATCCAGGCCGGACCGGAGCAGCCGGGAGAGCTGGCGGCCGAGGCGTTGAAACGCACCCCACCGGCCGCCGCGCCCCAGGCGGGCATTTAGGGGCCAACAGCCGCCATAAGGAGCGACGCCCTCATGGACCTGAACCACTTCTGGCTGCTGACCTTGGGAGTGCTGCTGGCCGGGTACGCCATTCTGGACGGATTCGATCTAGGCGTGGGCATCCTGCACCTGCGTGCTCGCGGCGACACCCAACGCCGCATTCTCATGAACGCCATCGGCCCGCTGTGGGACGGGAACGAGGTTTGGCTGGTGACTTTCGGCGGGGCCCTGTTCGCCGCCTTTCCGCACGCCTATGCCACCGCGTTCTCCGCGTTCTACCTGCCTTTCATGCTGCTGCTGTTCGCCCTGATCTTGCGGGCGGCCTCCATCGAGTTCCGCGGCAAACGGAACTCGGCCGCCTGGCGGGCCTGCTTCGACGGCTGCTTCTTCGCCGCCAGCACTCTGGCGACCTTCTTGTTCGGAGTGACGATCGGCAACTGCCTCCAGGGCATTCCTATCGGACCGGACCTGGAGTTCAGCGGCTCGCTGTCCGACCTGGTGAGGCCATACCCCGTCCTGGTCGGCCTGTTGGCCGTAGCCACCTTCGCCATGCACGGCTCCATCTACCTGCATCTCAAGACCGAAGGCGAGCTTCAGCAGCGAGTCCGCGGCTGGATGTGGCAAGCCTACGCCGCCTTTCTGCTACTGTACGCGGCTACGACGATCTACTCGCTGGTCGCGGTGCCGGGAAGTCGGCGGAGCTTTCAGAACCACCCCTGGCTGTGGCCGGTGGTGGCCGTCAACATCTCGGCGATTATCGTGGTCGGCTGGGCAATGGGCCGCCGACGAGCGGGCCTGGCATTCCTGGCCTCAAGCTGCTCGATCGCGGCGCTGCTGTGCCTGCTTGGTGCGGCTACCTATCCCAATCTGCTGATTTCCAGCTCCGACCCGGCCTGGAGCCTGGACATCTACAAGGCCGCTTCTTCACCCAAGACCTTGCGGATCATGCAGATCATCGCGCTTATTGGCATGCCGCTGGTTCTGGCGTACACCATCCTCATTCACTGGGTTTTCCGGGGCAAGGTCCGAATCGGCAAGTCCAGCTATTAACCATGTCGGACCGGACGGCACATGCAGACGGGGTGCCGGCCCCGGGCGACCACCAAGTAATCCACTACTTCACGCCCTGCATCCCGCGCTTCAGGAGCGGGCTGAGCAGAAACAGGATCACCGCGGCCGCCCCGGTCAGGCCGGCAATTCCGAGGAAGACGGGGCCGAAATCGTATCGCTGGGTCAGGGGGCCGACCGTCCCGCCGGTGAGCACGTTGGCGATCGCGGAAGAGAGGAACCATACGCCCATGAACACACCGACCAGTCGGGCCGGGGCCAGCTTGGTGACCATTGACAGACCGATTGGCGAGAGGCACAGCTCGCCGGTCGTGATGATGAAGTAGGCCAGGACCAGCCAGAGCACGCTGCTCTTGCCGGCCGGACCGGCTCGCATGGCCGCGACCCACAGCACCAGGAAGCCCAACCCCAATTGCAGCAGGCCGAGGGAGAACTTGACCGGGGTAGAGGGGTCGAGCCCGCGCCGATCGAGCCAAACCCAGAAGCCCGAGAACCAGACGCCCATCAAGACGATCAGTGCCGGGTTGATGAAGTTGTTGATGAACGCGGCCTCCAGTTTCCATCCCAGCACCATCAGGTCCAACTTCTGATCCACGAATCGCTGAATGGTGCTGCCGGCCAGTTCGAAGAAGCCCCAGAATATCATCGAGAACATGCACAGGGCGATGATCACGATCATCCGGCTGGCTTCCTGGCGCGGCGCCCGCCAGGCTTCGAAGAGCAGGTATACCAGGACCACGATCGCGATGATGACTGCCAAGCTCTGCACATACTGCGGGCGCGATATCAGGTACGCGGCCAGCGGCAAGAAAACCAGCACGCCCAGAATCAGAGGCACCAGGTTGGGTACGCCGAAGCGACCGGAGCCCAGCAGCCGGGCCCCCGCCGGCGGCAGGCCGCGGCCTTCCATCCACCTCCGACCGAAAGTGAAGATGACCAGCGAAGCGATCATGCCCGCGCCGGCCAGAAGGTAGCCGATGTACCAGCCCCACCGCTGCCCGGCTCCGCTGGCGAAACTGGAGAGGGCCGCGCCGATGTTGATGCCGACGTAGAAGATGGTGAAGGCGCTGTCGCGCCGGTGGTCGTCCGGGCGGTAAAGTGTGCCGACGATGGTGGAGATGTTGGGCTTGAAGAACCCGTTGCCGCAGGCCAGCAGCGCCAGGCCGAGAAAGAACATCGGGTCAAGGAACGCGAAAGTGCTACCCGACCTGGTCAGCAACCCGTGCGTCATCAGCGTGAACTGAGCCAAGGACATCAAGAAGCCGCCGATGTAGATTGCCCGCCGCTGTCCCAGCAGGCGATCTGCGAGCATGCCTCCCAGGAACGTCGCCGAGTAGACGAAGCCGAGGTAGGCACCGTAGATTTGGTCCGCCCGGCCGCCGGCCTCGTCCCCCATGTGGGCCAGCACGACGTTGACCATGTAGAGCGTCAGGATTCCCCGCATGGCGTAGAAGCTGAACCGCTCCCACAGCTCAGTGCTGAAAAGAACATACAACCCTTTGGGATGTCCCAGGAATTCGCCCGGCTGCCCTTGCGACATGGGCTGACCTCCGCGCTGCCAGCCGGCCACTCGCCCGCCGCGCCGCTCGGCAGCCACGCCGGCCTGGCTGGTTGAGCGGCTAGGATAGCGGAAAAGCCAAATCGCAACGAGGGCTGAGAGTGGCCGCAACTGGGCCCGGTTCGCCTCCAGCCGCTTTGCTTACCCACATCCGGGTCTCGCCGCCCGCATCCCACAACAATTGACAAGCCCGCGGCCCGACACCGCCGGGCCGGGAAGAAGCTGACGCAAACATCGCGGATTGACCCAGGTGGCTCAGCACGCTGCCGGGCCGCGCCTTGACTTCACCGCAAATGGGACTATATTAGTTCTAGTTCGGGCCTTGGTTCCCGCCGGGAAAGGCGGGCCAGTCCCCTCCGGCCTGTAGAGGCACCGTGTCGGTGCTTCGCCGCTGGGTCAGGCGAGCTCGCTCGCCGCAGGCATACTAGTAAGGAGAACAAACATGGATCGTCGCACTCAGCGAGTTCTTGCCGGCGCCAGCCTGGCGATCGGCCTGGCTGCCGCCGCGCCCCGAGCCAGGGCCAATTTGCTGGTTGACCCTGGCTTTGAGGTCAACCCGCTCACCAGCTATGTGAATGTGCTGACGAACTTCCCGGGCTTCCAAGGTATTTGGGGCGTGGAAGCCGCGACCATCAGCGGAGCTGAGGGTCTGGTTACGCCGCCCGAGGGCGTCAAGATGCTCCGGATGGTCGATGACGGACTGGTTGCCACTCAGGCTTTCCAGGTGACTGACGTAAGCTCCTACGCCGCCCTGATCGACAGTGGCGGGGCCACGGTCGACCTGGGCGCGCTGCTCAATTCGCACGTCCCGGCCGCGGCCGGCGGAGTGACCGTGCTATTCTTCAGTGCCGCCAATTGGGGCTCCCAGATCGGCGCTCCGATCACGGGAAACATCACTCTCGACAGCCTGCCGGCCACGTGGGAACCGGCCGCCGTCAGTGGAAGCATGCCCATCGGGACCCGCTGGCTGGTCAGCCAGGTAGCCTTCAGCAACGCTTCGCTGGGTGGTGATCCGGGCTATGTCGACGCGGCCTATCTGAGAATCGTGCCTGAACCTCTAAGCCTGGCGCTTCTAGCCCTTGCCGGCGCCGTTCTGCGAACTGGTCGTCGTTGGTGACCGTCGGCAGCCTGACCTGCCGGACGGACAATCCCGCCCGCCGCGCGGCGGCGCCGCCGCGCGGCGGGCCTCTGGGAGCTAGCGGCCGCGTAGGGCTGTCCCGGTCAACGCAGGTCTTGCGCGATAGGCTAGACGCAGACCGGGCAGGCTGAGGCGGGTCGTTCACCAAGGGCCCAACTACCGCCGCTCAGGCCCGACCGCCCCGCGGGCCGATAATCGTCGTGTGCCGCAGGTTTCATTGGTGATTCCATCGAGTCGTCCGGCGGCGGCCCTGACCGGCTGTCTGGATTCACTGGCCAGGCAGGATTTCGAGGTCCGGGAGATCGAAGTCGTCGTTGTATTTAACGGACTGCCGCGGCCGCCGGTCCTGAATCCCGCTGGGCTGCCCTTTTGCCTGCGGACCGACTTTATCGAGGAAGCAAACATCTGCGCGGCCAAGAATCGGGCTCTGGAACTGGCCGCCGGAGAGTGGATCATTCTGCTGAATGACGACGGCCGGCTGTTGCCCGGCTTTGTGGGGGCGCATTTGCGGGCCCATCGCGACCTTGGAACCCCGGCACTGGTGCTGGGCTCCTCCCCGTTCGCGACCTATCCCGACCAGACGCTTTTCGACCGCCTGATTGCCGAAACCAGCATGGTTTTCTTTTACGACCGCATGCGGCCGCATGCCTGGTACAATTTCCGCCACGCCTGGAATCTGAACTTGTCCTTCCGTCGGATCGACGCGGCGGGATTTCGCTTTGACGAGCGGCTGGCTCCGGTCAACTTCGACGATCTGGAGTGGGCCTTCCGCCTGGAGCGGCAGCGGGGACTGCGGGTGTGGTACGAGCCGGCCGCCCGACTGATCCACGACCATCGCTACACTCTGGAGACTTACCTGCGGCGTGAGATGCACCTTGGTCGCATGGCCGCCAGGTTGTGGGAGTGCAATCCGGCGTGTTTCCAGGCGATCTACGGGACCGACCTGGAACGCCTTCTGGCCCGGGCGCGCCAATTCGTGATCGGCAACGCACGGCAGGCGCGAGAGCTGCAACTGGCCCTGGCTCCCTTGCTGGCTCGCCGCGCGGAGGAGTTCGCCGGCAGTCCGGCGGCTCAGCGCGAGCTGCTGCAAGCCCTCTACGCGGCCCATCGACCGCTCAAACGTTTGATGTTCTATCGCGGTCTGCTAAGGGCCGCGCGGCAAGCTTGCCAACCGGCAACGGTCGGCGCTCTGTCCGTCTGAGCCTACGCGGTGGCCGCGGCCGGAACGGGCGTATCCGCATACAGTCGGTACATCTGGACGCCGGCCGACTCCAGCGCGAAGTGGTGTCGCCGCCAGATATCCTCCTCGTGCATCCAGGAACTGATGATTACTGCGCGGGCCCCGGTCTTGGCGATCTGCCGCGGCCGGACGACCGGCCAGTGCCATAACCGGGCCCCTCGCCGGGCCTGCTCGTCAATCACCGCCACGATCGGGACCGGGGACTGTTCCCACACTTCACGCAGGGCCCGCGTGTGTTTGCCGGCGCAGAAGATGGCCACCGGCCCGCCTCCCTGCTCGGCGATGTGCCGCAGCAGGTCGCGCAGACGACCGAAGGTCTCCGGTGGCAGAACCGGCTCGGCCGACTTCGGGTACGGCAAGTCACGATCGGCGGGCCACGGCCGCGGCGGCAGCTCGGCGACAGCGTCCAGAATTCCCAGGGCGCGGTCTATATAGCGTTCGTAATCGCAGTATTCCGCAACCGTCTGGCGGGCCCGGCGCGACATGCGCTCCCAGAGCTGCGGATCGTTTTGCAGGCGCTGGATATGCGCGACCATCGTCGGGATGTCGCCAATCTTCGCCGTCAGGCCGTTCTCCCCGTCGCGCAGCAGATCACTTACGCCGCTGGCTACCCGCGTCACCACCGGAACGCACCCGCAGGCCATCGACTCCAACATCGAGATGCACAGCCCTTCGAACTCGGACACCAGGACCGAAACGTCCGCCCAATACCACACCTCCTTTATTCGGGAGTGCGGCACGGGCGGTTCCAGCCAGGCGGCATTGCGCGGATCTTTGAACTGCCGGCAAACCTCCTCCAACCCCCGGCGCAGCTCATCAGCCTTCGATCCGTAGCCCACCAACCTCAGTTGAAACCGGACCCCCTGCTGGTCAAGTCCACGCGCCAGCGGCACAAAATCCATCACCCGCTTCTGGAGCTGCTCCATCCGACCCGCGTAGACCAGGCGCAGCGGGCGTCCGATCGGCAACTCACGCTGGCTGGCGGGCGGAAGGATGATCCCATATGGAAGGTGCACGATATCGGCCTCGCGGTGCGGCAGGCGGGCGGCCAGGGCTGAGGCGCAGAACCGACTGACCGAGACGAACCTGTGCACGATGGGTTCATATTCGGTCAGATGCTGATAGTGGTAAGGGTCGTCCGAATGGTGCCAGCCTGCCACGCGAATGCGCCGGGGGTCCTCCAGTGCCAGCCGCGCGGCCGGCGCATAACTCTGAGCGACCGAATTGGGCAAAAGTAGCGTCGGCGTCAGTCGCCGGTACAGCTTGCAGCATGTCTCCCACTGATCCGGATCAAACAGCGGCGGGCCGCAGATGAGCTTGAAACGCGGCTTGACTCCGGGAGCCATGCCGAGCTGCTCTCCTACCGGCCGACCGGCATCGGGCTTCCAGCCGTGGGTCACCAGGCGCACTTCGCGCCCGCGCTCTACCAGGTGTTGGGCGAACTGAACCGCCCAGGTCCACACCCCGCTGACCATCGGCCCGCAGGGCCAGGAAATGGTGATCGGCCACGATCGCATTGGGGCTACCTCGTTCCGGTCTGAATCAGCGTGCGTGATTCGGTCGCCTGCGGTGGCGGCCGGTTTCCGTGTCGGTCGTAGGAGGCTGTGGGGACTGCGACTGCTACGAGCGGCACACGCCGCCGGTTACGCCTGGCGTCACAGCCTCTCGCACACCCGCGCGCAGTACTGGGCCGGTCGCAGACCTCTTGTCGCCCGGCACACTCCTTTATCGGCGCGCGCAATTTGAGCGGTGAAGCCCCGGGCGACTCTGTTCCGATAATCAGGAGAGGCAAGAATGCCGCCGGCGCGGCCGCCGTGCCGGGCGAGCGTTGGCACGCCCTACGACCTGGTGATTGGCCAAGAGGATCGGCATGCGTAATCTGCTCATCCTGGGGACCGGTCGAAGCGGAACCAGCATGGTCGCAGCCCTGTTCCGCAACAGTGGGGCCTACCTGGGAGACAATCTGCTCCCGGCACGAATCGGCAACCCCTTCGGCTACTACGAAGACCCGGAGATCAACCGCCTCAACTCTTGCCTGATCGCCCAGATCATCGGCCGGCTGTGGACCACCCGACTGTTCCCGGGCTGGGTTCACCCCATACACCGGCGCTCCGCGGCGGCATGGCTGGCCGCTCCGTGGTACCTGCCGCCGGTTACGCCGGAGCCAGAGGTACGGGCAGCCATGCTGGCCAAGTTGGCTCGGCAGCCGTTTTGCCTGAAGGACCCGCGGTTCTGCGTGACCCTCCCCACCTGGCGGCCGCTCTTGCCGGCGGACACGCGGTACCTGGTGGTTTTCCGCGACCCGCAGCGCACGGCTGACAGCATTCTGCGCGATGCCCAGGAGCGAGAGGACGACCCGCTGCCGGTGAACGCGCATTGGGCCGCAGTGTACTGGTGGCGCAGCTATCATCGGCTGCTGCATCAGTTCGCCGTCACCGGCGAGTGGTTGTTCGTCCACTATGACCAGGTTCTAAGTGGAGCCGCCGGGCCGGTTATCTCGCGGTTCGCGGAGACGCCGGTGGACGACCGGCAGCTCGACCCGTCGGTCAGCCGTGCGCGACCGGATCGGCTTCAGGCGCCGCGCCGGTGGGTCCGTCGGTGCAGGCGGCTGTATGAGGAACTGCTGGCCCGGGCTGCCGCGGACCGGACCCGCTGGGGCTCCGGCCCTCCGCCAACCATGTCGGGCCAGGCGCGCTCCCACAGTGAACGTACGACCCAGTGCCAGCCGGCCCTGGCTGGGGTGGCGTGTCAGAACCTTGACGTGCCCTCACCCTGACGATCGGGCCAATCGCTCGATGCTGGCGCGCCATGAATTCATGATTTGCTGCATGATTGCCGTATAGGTGAAGTTCCGCAGCACGACCGCCCGCAACTCGCCCAGCACTTCTACCCGTTGATCCGTATTGGAGAGGTATTTTTCCGCCAGGTCCGAGAACTCGGTTGGCGAGCCGAACACCACCCGTTCCAAACCCGGAAAGACGGCCGCATTGCTGGTCGCGAGCCGACCGCTAGGACGCTCGGCCAGGAAGGCTTCGACCGATCGGCCGGCAAAGTCGGCCGGACAGTATCGCGTCAGGGGCAGGCAACCGCTGGCGAGGGCTTCGAAGGCCCGCTGGTGCAGGTACCCCTCGGGCATCAGTTGCAAAGTCAGCGCCGAGCCGCGATATGCCTGCCGGAGTGGCTCACCGTGCTCGACCGGACCGGCCGCGAACTGCCCCAGCGCGGGGTGCTTTTCCCAGCCGCGGCCATAAATGCGAAGCCGGCGGCGGTGACGCCGGGCCCAGGCCGCGGCCCACTCCAGCGTCTGGTGCCGTCGCCCGCGGTCATAGGCTTGGTAGGCGAACTCGGTCAACCTGATTCCCCCGTCGCCAGAGATGGAGCGGATCAGCTCACCGGTGGCAATCTCCGGGCCGGCAGCCTGCTGTTCGTTCAGCACCCGGCAAACGCGGCGATAGACCTCTTCCAGGTGCGGGTGGAGCGCGATCGGGTACCTGGACCGAGCGTTCTGATAAACCGCCTCCAGCGGCTCGCTCCCGTGCCCCACGTAGCACAAGTCCGCTCCGTAGCGGGCCGCTGACTCCGCGTCGAGCGGGCCGTCGTGAAAAATCCGGGTCGAGACCGGCACCACGACGCTGAGGAAACGATCCGCGGGATAGCCAAACTCAGTTATGCACCGCTCGCGGCAGTAACCGCATACCAGATCGAACGGCCCGACCGCCTCTCCGGCCCCGCGACACAACAACTCGGGTAACTGGTCTTGAATCCAGCACAGGAACGGCAGGTTTCGCGGCAGAAAGGGCATCTCATGTCGCCCATGGTCGATCGAGATCACCACCAGCGGATCCAATTCGAGCACCGCCCGGCAGATGTCGCTCCGGCGCAACTGCTCGTGATCGCTGGCCTCCAGCAGCAGATGGGTCGCGTAGCCCTGTTCCTCCAACGCGGCTAAAGCGTCGCGAGCCGAGTATTGCAGCATGGTCGTATATCGCGAGCTGATGGCGAAGACGGGGCCCGGCGGCCGGAACCGCGCCGCCCAGTACGCCGCGTTGCGATCCCGGTAACGTTCCTCCAGTTCATCCTGAAGGTGGCGGAACTCGGCGCGCTCCCGGGCGGCCAGGCGTTGAGTGGCAGCCCGCAACTCCTCGGCGACCGAAAGCTGCGGGCAGTAATTCACCAGCCGGGTTGGAGCAAGCAGGCCGCGCTTGCGTTCCAACAGCCGGATGCATTGATCGGCCACATCCGGTCCGACGAGCACGTAAACCCGTTCGTCCCCCAGCCACGCCGAGTGATCCTCACAGTGCAGCCAGGCCGCGAAGCAGGCCGGGTCGGGCTCCAGCAAGTACAGCGGGTGGCTGTACCACAATGCCACGTGGCACGTGTCCTGGTGGATGCGCTCCAGCATGGTTCCGACACGGGCTCCGATCACCGCTGTCGGTCCGAGCCGCCCGCGCGGCGGCGAGCGCGGCTGTGGCTCGGCCTCGCCGCCGCCCAGGTCCGCCAGCCACACCCGCAACCCACCCGGGTCGCGCCGCGAGAGGAAGTAGCTTCCCTGGACGGATCGGTATAGCTGCAAGGACGCGACTGCGGCCTGCAATCGCGGCCCGGCACCCTGCCACTGCGGCCGGCCGCGCGCCAACGCCGCCAGGTTGTTGCGGAAAGTCTGCTCGCATTCCGACCATGGAATCCGCCCATTGGGCAGCGCGGCGCAAGACGCCCGGAGCGTCGTCCGCTCGGCGGCGCTCAGCCCCAGATCGCGTCGGTTCTGAAGCAATTCCAGCGCCGGACCGCCCAGCCCCAGCTCGCACAAACACCGCAGGGTCAGCCGCGCCAGCTCCGGCGCCTCTGCCGTCTCCGCCAGCGCCGCGTGGGAACGCCGGATGAACTCGTACTTGCGCGGCGACTGGTACAGCCGGCATAGCTCGCTCAGCGTTTCTTGCGAGGTTGGCATGGTGACCGCCGGAAGAAGTTATCGGGAGCGGGGCTGCTGCCGATTGAGCGTGCCCCCGAACGGGGGCAGGGAAAGCACAGTTATTCGATGGCCCGCCGTTTGCTGCGTGCGATCGGCCGGGCAGCATATGGGCGTTACAGGACTCGAACCTGTGACCTCATCCGTGTGAAGGATGCGCTCTAGCCAACTGAGCTAAACGCCCGGATTGACCGAGTCGGCAGCGATTTCAGGTGCATTCTCCGCTGTGGCCGCAGTCAGGTCAAGTCCAGGCGGCCGGGCGACTGGTGCCGGCCGGCGGACCAGTGTCACCAAACCTGCCACCAGTCCGACGATCCCCGCCCCGGCAAACAGCAGCAAGGAGACCGCGGCGGCCCACTCCGGCACACCGCCCTTATCCATCGGTAGGCCCAAAAGGGTCGTTGTCGTGTTTGCTGCCGCGTGGCAGATAATGCACGGCCAGATCGATCCGGTTCGCCAGGCAATCACTCCCAGCCACACGCCCATCGGGAAGGCGAATGCCATCCAGGACGGGTCGAAATGGACGACCGCGAACAACAGGCTGGTGACCAGAATGGCCGCCAGCGGCGGCCAGCGTCGCAGCAGCCGACGTTGCATATACCCGCGGAAGAATACTTCTTCGACCAACCCCGGAACCAGACCGACCAGCAGCATGAACAGTGGGCCACTGACCCACCCCAGCTCGGAACGCATTTTGGCCATGTCCAAGGAGGAGCCCAAGTAGTCGTCAATGATCCCGGATGGGATCGTCCCCAGCACCGCTACTGCCAGGCTTCCGAGGGCCAAAGCTGCATAACGCGACCAGGTCAGGGGTGTGCCAACCAGGCCCAATTCCGCGCGAGCCTGACCGCGCAGCTCCACGGCGGCCACGAGCACCACGAGGGCAAACGATGCTTGGGACAGGAAGCACGTGAGCAAAAACCCGGCGGGTGAGTCCAACAAACGAGACACCTCTTCCGGATCAACGGGCTGACCGCTCAGCGCACTCCGGAAACCGGCTACAAACCCGAGCCCGAACCCCACCATGGTCTGCAAGGCAAACGTCAGCAGCAAAGCTGCAATGAAGGCCACAAACACCGGCCAAATCCGCAGCCGGGGTTCGGCTGGTCTGGACTGATCAACAGGCCCCCCAAGCCCGGTCGGCCCCGCGGTGCCGCAGTTCGATAGCTCGTCCACGCTCTGGTACCCTTCTTCAGCCCTGACAGGATCAGAGGCACACTCCGGCAAACATTCTACACAAGGATTCCCAGCGCGGGAAAGGGGCAAGGCCGAACGGGTGGCGTATCCTTTCGTGTGTAATCTCGTTGCCGAGGCGTAGGAAGGGCGTATCCTCTGGCCCATATTGAATTAACAGACAAGGAGGACACGCCCATGAGGATCGTAGCGGCGGATTTGGAGCGGACGCCAGTTACCA
>CAYZXK010000222.1:0-11531 GCA_964482395.1 uncultured Planctomycetales bacterium
AATCGTCCATCCCGTTCTCGTTGCAGTCCAAACCGCTGCACGAGGTGAACGGACCGGTGTAGACACCGTCGAAGCAGGTCGACGGCAGCTCGATGGTGCAGGTGCCGTCCCAGTGGCAGCAGGCGCCCTCGACCTCCACGACGTTGACCGTGTAGTCCTCGACCTCGCCGTAGGTCCGGTAGCCGCAGGCCGGCGGGTCCGCATTGTTGTAGTCAATACGGATCCGCATTCGCGTCGGGCCGGTCAGGGCCGTTACCGGCGCCGTGACGGTGAAGTTGTACGGTCCGACGCCCGGGACGGTGCCGATGATCTCATCGGCGGTGAAGTTGTAGTCCTGGTTCCAGTCGATCCACACCCGGCAAACATCCAAGCTGTAGATGGGCTTGCCGTTGGTCACGATCATCGGCACGGGCACGCCGTACTGCAAATCGGTCGACAGATAGGTGTAGTCACCGTACCCGCCCGGCTGAGAGCAGCCGGACGAATTGTCGATCGTGCCGATCTGCACCCGGGCGATGTACTCATCGCAGTTGGTGTAGGTCGAGCCCGCGGCACAGTACTCCGGCCCGCTGGGCGTGCACGTTAGCGACGCCACGTAATCCTTCGGGCACGGCCAGTCTTGCCAATCCGAGGGAGCCACGAAGAACCAGTAGGTTCCCGGCGGCTGGCTGGTAGTGGTCAGGCTGGCCAGCGTGCATTCCGCCGCGCTCGTATTGCCCACGATCGTGTAGCTGGAGCAATCATTCGGACCGGCGCCCTTGATGATGAAGATGAGCACCGGGCATTCGGCTATGGCCGTCCAGGTGAACTTGTTCCAGCCGGTGGTCGTCATCTGGTACCAGTCGGTGTCACGCAGGCTGGTGTCGGCCCAGATGGTGCCGCAGATCACGTCGCCGCAGGCGATCGGGGTGAACGCCGGCGGAGTCGAGTTGCAGCCGCCGTTGGTATCCTGACCGCAAGGCTCCGGCTCCTCGATGGCTCCCGGCGGGCAGGCCACGGTGCACTGGCAGTCCTTGACCGTCAGGGTGAAGCCGGTGCAGGTCGGGCTGGGCCAGGTGTCGATCATGATGTAGTAGACGCCGGCCGTCAGATTCAAATCGCCGATCACGGGGTCGCCGGCGGAGCTGGTCGCGTAGGCCAGGCAGCTCGCACCCGGCGGGCAGTTGTAGTCGATCGCCACGCCGACCCAGGTGAGAACGCCGTCGACCGAGATCTTGACGCACATATCCTCCGGGAGGGTCAACTCGTAGATGATGTCCTCACCGCCGTCGTAGTACCCGAGGCAGGTATCCGCGTAATCATTGCGGCGGCCGCAGGTCGTGTCGGTGTCGACGATAATCCCGCCCGGTAGCAGGGTGATCTGCTTGGGGAGAGTGCAATCGTCGCCGGGCTGCGGGCAGAGGTTCGGATCGCAATCCGTGCCGTTGCCCTTGAAGGTGCCGCCCAGCGCAACGCAGTCGGCCTCATTGGCCGTCTCGACACACGACCCGTCGTTGAAGCAGCAAGCCCCGATGCAGGGGTTGACTGGCTCGCAAGTCGTGCCGTCGCCCTGATACACACCACCAGCGTTCTCGCAATCGAGCTGGTACATGTCCGGCGTGCAGGTCATGCCGAAGCAGCAAGCGCCTTGCGGCGGCGGCGGGAGGATGCAAACCGTGTAGTCCTCAGTCGCACCCCAGGTGTACGTGCCGCACGGCGTGGGCTCGGTGGTGGTCTCCTTGACAATCACACGCATCCGCGTGCATCCGACCGTCGCGGTCGGCGGGATGGTGATGTTGCCGCTCACCGGGAAGTCGGGGCAGGGCGTATTGCCGAGCTGGCCCGACGTCCAGACCTTCTCGCCGGCATCGTCGAAGTCGTAATCCTGGTTCAGGTCGATGAAGATCGTCAGCCACTTGCTGTAGCAGCTCGTACCTTCACAGTCGCCGATAATGGCGCTGAACGGATAGGTCGACCCGGCAATCACGTCGGTCGAGATGTACGTGAAGTCGTCGTACTTGTCGCAATCCGTCGTGTAGTTGTAGATGTTGACGAAGCTGAACTCTTTCAGAGTCTCATCCGCCGTGCTGGTAGCGCCGGACGCACAGTAGGTCGGCACCGCAACCACGTTGAGGACGTAGTCGCCGGCCGCGTTGTTGGCCACATCCAGCAGCACCGGGTAATAGTAAGTCCCGGCTGTCAGCGAAGCCCACTGGATGGTGATGTTGCCGTCTCCGCAGGTGACCGTGTCGTACGTGCCGGCTGCGGTGACCGACGAGCACGGGCAGCCGATGGCCCAGTTCAACCAGGCGTTGCCGAACGGCCCACCGCTGGTATTGAGGCTGCCGCAATAATCCAGCGTGACCTTCCAGTACGCGTAGGTCGAGGGCAGGGTGATCGCGTGCCAGACCTGGCCGCCCGCGAACAAGCCGCAATCGTTGGTTGCGCCCAGGTTGGTGCCGGTGAATTGCACCGGAACGCCGGGATCCAACGTCACCGGCGTGACCGCCCCGCAGTTGTCATTCCACGGCGGGCAGTAGTAGCCGGGCGTGGTGCAATCATTACCGATCTTGAACGAGCCGCCGAGAGCTGTGCACTCCTCCGGGCTGGCATTGACGCACAGCACGTCCGGATAGTTGTAGCAGCACGCGCCGTAGCACGGGTTCGGAACGCAGGTAGAGCCGTCGCCCCGATAGATGCCGCCGGCCGCTAGGCAGTCGCCCTCAGACATGCCGTCCGCGCAGCTGTAGTCGGGGAAGCAGCACGCGCCCACGGTGGGCGGCGGGAAGATGAACTGGACCCGCGGCACCTGAATGCTGCCGTACACTGTCGGGTTACCGGTCCCGCAGGTCCAGTTCCACGGGTTCGCGTAGGTGTCCGAATAAGCATAGATCGTGCGATTGTTGCCGGTACCAGCCGAGAAGCTCCAGACCTGACCAGAGTTGTTGTAGGTCGGGTTCTGACCAAAGCTGACGTCCACCTCCAGGTTGTCAACGCCGTTGTAATTGAACGGCGTGGTGAACGTGAACGTGTACCAGCCGGTCTGAGTGATCTGGGTCGTCGCCTGGTAACAGATGGTCCAGCCGTCGTTGTTGAAACAATACGGGCTGGTGTACACGGACGCGGTTGTATGCCGCAGACGAATGGTCAGGTTCGGCATGGACATGGCCGGGACTTGCGAGACGTAGTACCGGATCCCGCTGATCGGTCCACCGTCCGAGCAGTTGAACTGCGAGGCCAGGTAGATGCTCGTGGATCGGCGGGACTTGTAGTACACGTTCAGCGTGTAGCCCCAGTTGGTCGTGCCCGCGCCGTCGATGTCCTTGTCGCCGAAGCACGGGTAACGCCAAGCTCCGAACTCGCCCTGCTGCTCAACGGGCCAGAGCGAGGTGGGCCACTCGTCGGCGACCGGCTCCTCCTCCGGCTTGCCCTGATGCTCGAGCTCCTGTTCGGCAAACTCGGAGGCGATCGATTCCGGCAGTAACTCCGGCTTCTCATCGACCGCGCTCTGGGCCGCCCGAGCATTCGAGAGCTGGACAGTCGAGGCCGGCTGCACCATGTCCTTGGCCTGGCCGGGCTCATCCCCGGCCACCGCGACCGTGACGGTCAGCAGGCCTGTACACAAGAGTGTCAGGCCAATACCAATAAGTCTCCTCATGCGCTACCTCCTTACAGACAATACCTTCCGCAGAGAACCGTACTTCGAAAACACCCGGTACTTTGGCGACCGCGCACCTCGCCGGCCGGACCGGCGCTGTACGTTGCGCAGCCACCTTGCAGACTTGCTGCTGCTCTCACGTTGATGGCGAGAAGTGAGAGATCCGTGGCCTCCTTCCTCCAGACTCCGCCGATCAACGAGTGCCGGGCGGGTCGGCACGGCGCTGGAGGCACGCCGTGCCGACCAGGGCGAGACAACCTTTTCTTCCTAATTTACGGAGTCCTAACGCCCGCCCGACAACCTCCTCCTCTCGTGCACCGGGCCGGGGTTCCCACCAGCTCATACCCCTGGTCCGTGCCTGTTTAGGCTACCACATAAGTATCACCGAGTCAACGGTTTTGGCGCAGATAGGCGGAGGGCGCGTGGGGACCGGTGGAGTTCCGCGGGCGCCATACGTGTGGTTGGCCGAGCCGTGGACGGCGTTCAGGCAAGCTCGCGTTCGGCGCGGGTGCGGTGCGGACGGAGCGTCCGATAACGCGGGGCATCTTGGTGGTCGGGACGCCACTTTGATGAGCGGGCCTGGTCGCTGCGCGAGACTCACAGCGAAAGCGTCAGCCCGATGAGACTGTCGGACCAATTACTCCTGAGGGAGGGCGTCCTTCACGCCGGGAATCTGCTCGGCCCCCACGGGAACCTGAACAGTTGATCCGGCGAAATCATCTTCGATTGGCTCGTACCGGCCGCCCAGGTGCTTGGCTAAGAAGGCTTCGGTGATGCCGTTGAAAGCCATGCTGTTTTCCGGCCGGGCAAAGCCGTGTCCCTCGTCGGGGAAATACACGTAGACCACCGGTATCTTCTTGCCCTGCATGGCCTTAACGATCTGGTCAGACTCGGCCTTTTTGACCCGCGGGTCGTTGGCGCCCTGGCCGATGAGCAGTGGTCGACGAATCTTGTCCACGTAGGTCAGTGGCGACCGCTTGAGCAAGAACTCGCGCCCCTCCTCGGTCCGATGATCGCCGATGCGGGCTACGAACAGGTCGAGCATTGGCTTCCAATAAGGCGGAATCGCTTCCATGAAGGTCACCAGGTTCGACGGGCCGACGATATCCACGCCACAGGCAAACAATTCCGGCGTAAATGTCATCCCCACTAGCGTCGCGTACCCGCCGTAGCTTCCACCCATGATGGCGACTTTCTTGGGGTCGGCGATCCCTTCATTGATTGCCCACTGAACCGCGTCCACCAGGTCGTCATGCATCTTGCCGCCCCATTCGCGATTGGCGGCGTTGATGAAACTTTTGCCTAGCCCGGTCGAGCCGCGGAAATTGACCGACAGGACCGCGTAGCCGCGATTGGCCAGCCACTGGTGATAGCCGTTGTAGCCCCAGGAGTCGCGATACCAGGGGCCGCCATGGACCAGCAGCACCATCGGCAGCGGCCGATCCGGGCGTGGTTGTCCGAACTTGCTGCTGCCGACCGGGAGCGTCAAATAACTGACCAGGTCAAGCCCGTCCCGCGACCTGATGGTCACCGGGTGCATCTTGGCCAGCGGCAGGCCCTCCAGGGCCTTGCGATTAGTGAACAGGAATCTGGCCTTCTTGGCCGGCCGGTCATAGTGGTAGAAGCGGACCGGACCGGCGTCCATCTCGTACAAGACGATCCACTGTTTGTCGTCGAGGGTGCGGCTGATCACCTCGAAGTCGCCGTCGGCTACCGTGCGAAGGTAAGCAAAGTCGGATTCGACCGAGCGGTCCAGGATTTTCCATTGCTTGCGTTCGACCGTGAACGCGACGGCCTCGACGGTGCGTTCGACCGGATGGGCCATAACGTCGCTGATGTCCGCCCGCGGGTCCTCGGCGACCACGGTCTGCTTGCCGGTTTTCAGGTCGATGGTTGTGAAGGCCGCGGTGTTCCGGTCACGGCTGTCGATCAGGTAGAGGACCTGGCCGGACTTGTCGAACCCGGCCGGATTGGTGGTCAAAGCATCTTCCTGAGAGATTTTCATGAACGGTTTCCACTGCCCGTCCGCGGTTCGCTCCAGGCCCTCGGTGCCGCCGTCTGCCGTGACCCGCCAGGCGAAGCGGACGTTGTAGTCGTCGTCGGTAAGAAAGCCGACGTAGCCCTCATTCCCGATCAGCAGCTTTTTCTCGCCGGTCTCGATGTTGACGCGGTAGATGTCGTGGAGCTGCGGATTGCGATCGTTGAGGCTGATAAGCACTTCGGTCGGGAACTTGTGGCTGACGGCGTCGACGCGGGCCTGGACGCCCTTGGCCGGAGTCAGGTCTTTGACCTGGCCGGAAGGCAGGTCCACTACGTAGACTCGCCAGTTCTCGTCGCCGTCCTTGTCCTGGAGATATAGGACGTGTTTGCTCGTATAAGCCCAGAAATAAGCCCGGATGCCACGCCCCTTGTCCTGGGTGATGGGTTTGGCGGCGTCGGGGTTTTCCGCCGGGCCGACCCATACGTTCAATACGCCCTCCACCGGAGCCAGGAAAGAGATCCGCTGGCCGTCCGGGCTGATTTGGACGTTGGCCTTGTCCGGGTTGCCGAACAAAGCTTGGCGCGGGATGAGCGGAGGCTGCTGCTGGCCCGGGCCAGTCTGAGCGTATGCGGCCAGCGCGGCCAACAGGCAGGCGGTAATAGATAGCATTCGAATCCATCGGGTCATGGCACACCTCCTATGCTGAATCCAAGGACCGGTCGAGCGGATGCCGCTCGGTTTGCACCGGATGCAGAGTGAAGGATAGCGTCTTCTGCCTGGCCCCCACACGGTCGAATGGCCGGTCTTACAATTTCCGACGCCGCTTTGCCGAGGTTGGACGCCCCGTAGCGCCGGGCGTCCCAGTCCGGAGTAGACTGGCCGCCCGACGCCGGACCAGCCGGCGATCACGGAGGTCTCACGGCACTCGCCGGCCCCGGTGGTCCGGGCCAACCGAGGCACCGGACCCGGAGGTCGGGCGCTACCGGAGCGGAAAGTGTGGTCCGACCGCCCTTCGTCAGAAACCGGTGAGTTCTCGCAGTTTCTCGCTGAAAGTAACTATGACGACGCCGGTCAGGGCTGTCACCAGAGCGGCGATCTGTCGGGCGCCGAAACGCTCCTTGAGGATGACCGCCGCCAGCACGCTGGCGAACACGACCGAGGTCTGGTTCAAAACGGCGGCTACCGAAGCATAGGTGTACTTGAACCCGGCGATCCACAGGATCAGGCACAGGTACGTTCCCAGCACCGATGCGGGCAGGACATGCTTCCAACTTCGCGTGGGGCGAAATGCGATCCAGTGGCGGCGCCAATCGCGGCTGCGGAGCGCGAAGGCCGCCAGAAAGACGCTGCCGGCCGCCAGACGAAGCGTGGTGGCCCAGATGATCGGCATCTGTTCCAGCACCGGCTTGATCATCACGATTCCCAGGGCCATCAGCCCGACTGAAACAGCTCCCAGCAACATGCCCCCGATGATCTGCCGGCGGGTCCGCTCGACCGGAATCGTATGCGGGGAAGCGGTGAGCACGCCCAGGACGATCAGCACCGCGCCCAGGTAGTGGAACGAGTTCAGCCGCTCCCCCAGCAGCAGCCAGGAGAAAAGGATCGCGAACGGGCAGTAAGTGCAGTCGACGATCGAGAAAAGCCCCACGCCGATCAGATTCAGGGAATAGAAGAAAATCGTATCGGCCAAAGCGATGCCGATGAAACCGCTGGCCACCAGCAGGCCCAGCTCTGCCAGCGACCGTTGCCTCACCGGCTCCAGGCTGTCCAGGCCCGTCGCCAGCAGCAGGCCCAACGTTGCTGCCAGCAGCACCAGGCCGACGGCGTTCTTGTACAAATTGAGCGCGATCGGCTGGATGCGCTCGCCGCCCAGTTTGAACAGCACCAGCGCGTAGCCCCAGAGGATCGCAGTCAGCAAAGCGCAAAACTGTCCCAGCAAATGATGCATGGTCCACTGACCACGTTCGAAAAACAGGCCGAGATGATACTGCCGGCCCGTGCGATTGCCTAATCAATCGGCCGGCAGCCCGGTTGCCGGTTCTGCCACGCCACCGTTGGAAGCTCGCCGACACCGGCCCCCGTCTCGGGGGACAGGCTTTGCTTTCGCGTCGCCACGCGTCCGGAGCCCTGGCAAGACCGCAACTCATCAGAGCCTCAAACCTAATCGCGGGGCCAGAAATCAGGGTTCCAAGCCCTAGTGACGGGCCAACTTACAGAGCCTCAAGCCTGAGCCGGGGGCCAGGCTCGCCCACCGCCCGGCGACAAACTCGGCCCAGACGGCCGCTCGTATCTCGCCCACTCCCCCGTGGTCGCAACTCGGCCCCGAGTCGTGCTTTGTGAGATGCCCTACTCGCTGTGTCCGGGCTGTGACGGTGATGGCGAGACGGTCTGAGCGGTCGGCTGCCAGTCGGCCCACAGCAAAGCAGCGATCTCCGCGGTTTTCTTGGAGTCGACGTCGCCGACCACCTGGATCTCAACCTCGCGAATCGCGTCTAAAGCTGACAGATTCCGCTTGACCCACGCCGCGTCCAGCAGAAACGATGCACCGGCCCGCCATCCAACCAAGCCCGGCGGAACGTACCAATCCTGTTGCCGGCCACAGGGGATCTGGTCAATCCAGGCTTGAAGTCGGCGGACGCTTTGGACGGCCGCATGGCAAGCTGAGGACGTTCGGTTCGGCCGGCGAAGCAGCTCGGCCTGCAACTCGATCATCTGAGCTGCCCTGGAGGCAGGGCCGCGTCCGACCAGGCCGACCCCGTGCAAACCCGCGACCGGAAGCAGGTCCAGCCCCCACAAGGAAAGGTAATCCCGAATCTGGTCCACGCTGCGATCGACCGAGCCGACTGCCATCAGCGCATCCAGGGCGGGTACCGGGTTTGGATCCAGCCCGATCAGAGTGCGGACCTCCGCCAGCTCCAAGCCGGGAGTTGGACATACGCGAAGTCGAACCCGCCCGATCAGCTCCTCACACCACTCCGCCGCGGGAAATCCCACTTCAGCCTCAGGCCGGACCGGGAGCGAAGTTGCCCCGGGAGGTGAACTTTCAGCCCCGGTCGATAACTCGCCGGGTTCTGCGGCGCCGATTTTCCCGCCTCCGGCCACCCGTGGCAGGCAGATCATCCGACCATGCAAGAGTTCGTCGGCGGCCTCCTGGAGTTCCCGGGCCGTAAGCCGCTGCATACGAAGAACTTGCCATTCGGAAAGCCGGAGATCGCCGGCCACGACTTCGTGCAAACCCAGCCTAAGCGCGTAGCAGCCGAAATCAGATTGCCGATTACGGACTTCGCGGACCGCCAGCGCCCGGGCCCGATCGAAACTGGTCTCCGACCGCACCTCCCGCGCGGTCTGCTCCAGCTCCTCCCGAACGACTTGTTCCGGATCGACCGAGACCCCCTCCGGCAGGTCGACTGAGAGAACCAGCATTCCACCCAGTTGCCAGGCTTGCTGAGACCAGCGTGGCGGCAGACAGCCGGCCTCGATCAGCCGCAGGTAGACCGGGCCATCGACCGGGTTGCACAAGTGATGCATCAGCACGCGAGCGGCCAGGTTCTCGTCCGCCCCCAGACCGCGGGTCACCCACGCCAAATCAAGCCCTCGGCGATCGGCAGCGACCGGATCCAGGCGAACCGTCTGCGGCTTGGGCCGGGCCGACCGGGGCCGTGGCGGCGGCTCGGACCAGGGCAGCGAGTCGAAATGGCTGGCGATTAGGTCACGGGCGGTGGGAGCCTGCACGTTGCCGACGACCACCACAGTCGCGTTGGCGGGGACGAACCACGTCCGCAGAAACTCATCCACATCCGGCGGACCGATGGACTGGGCCACGTCCGGCGGCAGGGTCGACAAGTGCCGGTAAGGATGGTCTGGGAAGGCGGCTGTCAGCAGCCTCCGATAAATCGCACTATCTTCCCAAACCCCGAACGCGTCCGACCACGCGGTCGAGCAGGGGTCTAGGTCGCTCTGCCGGTCGGCGGCAGCCTGCGCAGCTTCCAGCTCGTCGGCGGTGACTGACTGGAACCGAAGGCGATCAGCCTCCAGTTTCAGCAGTCGGTCCAGGTCGCCGGGGGTCGACACAGAGGCGAAATAGCAGGTGTCCGGCAGGGTGCGGCTGAGCTGCGCCCTACACGGGCCACGTGGGCCAACCGCCGCCTTGCCCCTGCTGTCCAGGACCGACCTCGCCAAGTCGCACAAACCCGGCTTGCCAGGCACATCGTCGACCCACCCGACCCGATACCAAAGCTGTACGCTTACCAGCCCACGCCGACGATCCTCGACCAGCACGAACTGCAAGCCGTTTTTCAGCCGGCCGACTTCCGGCGCCAGCTCAAAGGCTTGCAGCCCGGCGGATACAGCCACCAAGACCGGAAAAACCATAAGACCTCGGATCAACAGAAGCTTAGCACCAGCCGCTTGGACCGCCTAGGGTCGGCTGACCTAGTGGCTTACTGAAACGTCATCAGGCTCGGGGCATGGGCGCCGGGGAAATTGTCAACGCCGCGAGCCTGAGCGATGGGCCGTTCGCGGCACTGGCCGTGATTGTTTCGTTCAGCAGTCGGGGTGGCCGGTTGGCGAGCACGGCCGGGTTTTTCATTGACTGAGCGGGCCGGACAGGTATCGTTAAGGCCGGTGTTGGGAGGGCCAGCAGATGAAGGTCGGACTGGTATCGACTTACACGCACCCATTCGCCCTTGGCCTGCGGTACATCTCGTCCTACCTCAAGACCACCGGCCAGGAGGTGGTCATGATTTTCATGAGTTCCAGGCGAGATACTACCCGGCCCGATTACCGCCCCGGCCTGCTGGACGATTTCATAAACCGGCTGTGGGATTGCGACCTGATTGGGCTGAGCCTGATGACCAACAACTTTCATCGGGCCCGGGCCCTGACCGAGCACATCCGGGCCGCCGGGCTGACCGCGCCGGTAGTTTGGGGCGGAACGCATGCGACCGTCGCACCGGATGAATGCCTTGAAATCGCCGACGCAGTCTGCATCGGCGAGGGTGAGGAACCCATGCTGCAACTGGTTGAGCGGCTGGAGACCGGAGGCGACCCGACGGCCGTTCCCGGCCTGTGGTTTCGCGCCGACAGCCGGTTCGGGAACCGGCACACGATCCGCAACCCGCCCGGTCCCCTCCCGACCGACCTGGACGATTTGCCGTTTCCGGACTACCAGCTCCGGACCCACTGGGTTGCCGGCGGCGACCGGCTGGTGATAGCCGAGCCGGGGAACTTGCGCGGGGCACTGCACACCCTGAGGGTAGTCACCGCCCGCGGCTGCCCGTACCACTGTGCCTTTTGCAACAACGCCGCCCTGAGGCGAGTGCACAGCGGCCTGGGCCCGTGGCTGCGGATGCGGTCGCTGGAGAATGTTCTGGCGGAGATTCGGCAGGCGCTGGCTTGCTTCCCGACAATTCAGTCGATCAATTTCGTCGATGACCTGTTTCTAGTCCGCAAGGAAGGGGAGATTGAGGAGTTCGCGGCCCGCTACAACCGGGAGGTAGGGCTGCCGTTGCAACTGGACGCCTTTCCCAACACGGTGACCGATCGTAAGGTGCGGGCGCTGGCGAAGATGCCGCTGGCCCTGGTCAGCATGGGGATTGAGAGCGCCAGCGAGGATACCCTGCGGAACCTGTACCATCGCCCTACCTCGCCCAGGCGGATCGCGGAGGCGATCGACATCCTGGCAAGGCACAAGGTGCCCACCGAGTATCACTACATCGTGAGCAACCCGTACGAACCCGAGCAAAACGTTATCGAAACGATGCGATTCATCGCGTCGCATCATCGGGGCCGGGCAGTGCTCCGGGTGTTTCCGCTCATGTTTTATCCGGGTACGCCGTTGTATGAGCGCGCCCGGGCCGACAGCTTGATTGGGCAACGCCATGACGCGGCCTACGACTACATGGGGACCGGGGC
>CAYZXK010000223.1:0-7473 GCA_964482395.1 uncultured Planctomycetales bacterium
CGTGGTCGACGCGGAGGAGTATGCCTGGATGGCGGCGGGCATTTGTGCCGGCATCTCGCTGCTTACCCAGGCGGCTGCCAGCATGTGGCCGGCGGCAATACGTGTCCCGCCGGCGATGGCTGGGCCGGCGTGGCGAGGCCCGGGCGTTGCGGGTGGTCCGCAGGCGTCGGAGCCGGTTGGGCCGGTGGGCGAGGCTCCGGCGGCCGAAGCGATCTCGTCGTCCGCAGCCCCAGTGCCGCCGGTGGTGATCGCCGGAGCCCAGCCGTCGTTCGCGGGGCAAGCGGCCAGCGCGGGGCTGAGCGTGCTGGGCAAGCTGTTGCTGCTGGCCGGACTACTGGCGGCCGCTTCGCATGTTTGGCTGCTATCGGCCGAACAGTCATTGGGCCGGGATGGGCAAGCAGCTCGGTCAGGCGGCACGGTGAAGGACGACGGGACTTGGCCGGGTCTGGTAGTGGCCCCGCTGGCGACCGGCAGTCTGCTGCTGGTAATGGCCCGGCGGCGCGACGGTGCCGGGCACATTGTCCGGGGGTGCTTGGGTTGCCTCCTGATGATGGGTGCCGGCCTGACGGCCATCCGGTGGGCGGAACTGCCGTTGACGGCGGTCTGGGCTCACAAGAGCCTGGAGGTACTGCGTCCGCCGGCGATGTGGGGTCCGCTGGCCCTCATAGGGCTGTTGCTGGGCGCGGGCCTGCTGCTGCTGGTTTGGCCCCGGCGGCGGACCAACCGGCCCATAGTTGTGTAGCGCCACCGCTGTTGGGCGGCTGCGGCGGGGTAGTCAGGGCGGCGGGACGCAGCTTGGCGGTTTTGCGTCAGACGTTGGGTCGGAGTTCAGGCTTGACGGGGTGGGCCGGTCCGGTAGACTCGGGTTGTGGCGACTCGCCAGGCGGGTAGCAAGGTGAGGTAGGTTCCTGTAGCTCAACTGGATAGAGCGTCGGCCTCCGGAGCCGAAGGTTGCGGGTTCGAGTCCCGCCGGGAACGTTGCGGGGGAGCTCGTTTGAACTGGGGCAGAACGGATCAGGGCCAGTCTCGCGGGCCGCAGGAGAGCAGCAGCGGATCCCGGTTCAGGGGAGCACACTCCAGATAGGTGGCTACAGTGCGCTGGTTGACGGCCTCCACGGCAGCCAGGCGTTCGTGGGCGGTTCGGGGGCGGGCGTAGGTCAGCAGGTCGCCGGCCAGTTGCATCACCCGGGTGCGTGGGCTCTCGGCCTCCAGGGCCAGGTGGGTCCGGCGCTGGTTTTTGACGCGCCGCAGCTCTTCGGGCCGGACGCCATCGGCGGCCAGGCGTGCGACTTCGGTCCGGAGGGCCTCCAGCATCTGCTCGCAGCGTTCCGGCTGGCCGGTGGCATGCACGACCAGGAGCCCGCAGTCTTGATAAGCGACCCAGCTTGCCCCGGCTTCGGTGCAGATCCCCTTCTGGACGATATTCCAGTAGCAGCGTGAGTTGTGGCCGCCTAGCACGGTGACCAGGGCTTCGACCGTCTCTTCCAGGGGGTGTCCGCGGGGTATGGAGGGATAGAGCAAGAGCACCGACTGCTCCTGGAAGCGATCCAGCTTCAGCCGGTGCGGGCCGGTCGGCCAGGCCGGCGGCGTCTGGTTTGAGACTCTGGGGGCGCTGCGGCCGGACCAGGCGGAGCAGTAGCGACCGGCCGCCGCGAAGACTGCCTCCGGCTCGATGGCACCGGCGGCGATGAGCGCAATATTGTCGGGCGCGTATCGGACGCGGTGGTAGTCGCACAGCACGGCGTGCGGGAGTGCCTGGATGGTGGCTTTCTCCCCCAGGACTTCGTGGGCCAGCGGGTGCTTGCCGAAAACCACCTGGTGCAGGAAGTTCCAGACCTGGCGGTCGAAGCTATCGTCGTTCATGGCGATCTCTTCCAAAATGACCTGCCGCTCGGTCTCGAACTCGTCGGCCGGCAGAGTGGGCTGCATCAGGTCGGCCAGCAGTTCAATCTGCTCTTCCAGCCGGCCGGCGGGCACCCACCCATAGTAGATGGTGTGGTCTTTGCTGGTGTAGGCGTTGTAAATGCTCCCCAGCTCGTCGAAGCGGACGTTGACCTGGTGGCTGGTTCGCCGGGCGGTGCCCTTGAAGCACATGTGCTCCAGGAAGTGGCTCACCCCGTGTTCCGCAGGGGGCTCGTCCCGGGCCCCGGTGCGGACCAGGAATGCCGCGGCGGCCGAGCGCACCTGGGGCGTCACCTCGCACACAATGCGCAGGCCGCTGGGGAGCACATGTTCGACGAAGCTGGGCGACATGCGACAGATGGTATCGCGGGCAGGCGGGTGACGGAATGCGGCATCCGGCCCGTCCGGCGCGCGGCGTCACGAGGAGGTCGAGCGGGCCGTCGCTTTCAGCGGCAAGGGGCGGGCGGCGTCAGTGACCGCGTCGATCTTGACCGCGTAGCTGGTGCGGTTGGCGATGTCCTCATCCGTGATCAGATGCACATCCAGCAGGCCGTCGGTCCGGTATCCGGTCCGCAGGTAGTTCAGCTCGCTGAGGCACAGGCTCCAGCCTTCCAGCCAGCGCAGCAACTGCTCCCGCTGCTCCGGGCTGCCGCGGAAGTGGATCAGAACGTCGATGTCGCTGGCCGGGCCGGCGGTGGCGTTCTTGACGCTGCCGAGCAGGTAGAAGCCGACCACGCCGAAGCGCTCTCCGTCCAGTTGGGCCGCGATCCGCTCGGCCATCCGGAGCCGCCAGCGCCAATCCTGAGCCCGGGCCGGCTCCTGGGCCAGTCCCACTTCGTCGGTGAGCGGCAAGTCGGTGGTCGGCGGGGCCAGGGCCCCGACAGCTTCGTCCAGGTCGGCGTTCATCAGGACGTGCAGCACCTGACCATTGCTGGAGCGCGGCACGTCGATCACGCGGATCGTGTCGGCCAAGCCGGCGAACTCCGGGACCAGGCTGGCCAGGATGTTCTCCGCCCCGGCCAAAAAGCGCTCGTTGAACACCACGCCGTCTTCATCCGGGTACAACGGCAGGTAGCGGATCGAGGCCTCCACCAGGTCCTGGAAAAAGTGGGTGCCGAACGAGAGATCGGGGGTATAGTCTCCCTTCTTGCGGGCAATCTCCACCAGCAGCGAGGTGTTGTTGATGTCCGAGTAGGTTACCCGAACCCCGAGCTTGATGTCCCCGCGGCTGCCCCAGCGGCCCGGTCCCATCAGGATGAATTGCCGCTTGGGCAACAGTTTGTTCAGCCGGCCTACCGCTCGACCCACGGCTACCAGCCGCTCCAGGCTGTCCAACCGGCTGTACCGCTCGGGATCGACGTAGACGATGTGAGTGGCCGGCGGAATCCGGCCGTTCGAGACGTACCGGTGGGCGGTGAAAATAACCCGCTCGGGCGGCAAGTCCCGGGGGATCGGGGCCGGCGCCGACCGCTGAGCCGGATTCTGGGCCCGACACTGGAGCAGATAAAGCTCCTGGCCGTCGTGGGCGAACTCGATGTCCACCGGCGTGCCCAACTTGCTTTCCAGCAGCGTCAGCAGCCCGCGAATCTGCTTCAGCAGCCTGGTCCGGGTCAGGACGCCCTCCAGGGTCACGACCAGATCGTCCCGATCGGGATCGATCTGCCCCCGCAGCGGCTGACGCAGGTTGCCATGCTCGTAGATCGATACCAGGTTCTCCAGTCCCGGCAGGTCGCGGCCGCATTGACGCAGGAAATCGCAGATTTTCACGGTCTCGAAGCGGTTGGCGGCCAGGTTGATCACATCCATGTAGCGCGGCGAGTAGCGGACGATCTCGTCGACGGTGGCGTTGACCCGGAGGCCGGGCTGGCCGGGCGAGATCAGGATCGGATAGTCGTCGCCCACGCGATCCACCGCTCGGGTGCCCAGTCCGGGCACCAGCCGGGCCAGGCCGTCTTCCCGCCGGATCCGCGGGGACCAGCGGAACTCGTTGTGGCTGAAGGCCACCCCCGCGAAGATCGGCAGGTAATAGTTTGCCACCCGAGCGCCCACCACTTCCTGAATCAGGATCGCCATTCCCTCCTGGAAGTCCAGCAGGTTGCGCTCGGCCCGGTATTCGATCGGATCCGGACTGAAGGTCGACGCGTAGACTTCGGCGATCGCGTCCAGGAGGGCCGCCAGCCGCTCCGACTTGCTGCCCTGATTGGCCAGGAACAGGCTCTTGTACTTGCCCGAGAAGGCCGCCCCGAAGCGGTCTTCCAACAGGCTGCTGCTGCGGACGATCAGGGGCCGGTCGCCGAAGTCGTCCAGAGCCAGCGAAAGGCCCTTGACGATATCGGGCGGGAAGTGGGAGTGCTTGAAGAGCTGAATGATGTCGGGGTATTCCTGGCGGATTTCATCGGTGTCCTTGTACTTGTGGGTCAGCACGTCCTCCAGGTGGTTGACGTGGACGAACTCGTAAAGGGCGTCGGAGGTGATGTACCAGCTCCGCGGAACGCGGACGTCGCTCAGGTCGGCCTCCGCTCCGTGGCGTCTGAGAATCTGCTGGGCCAGGAGGAGTCCGGCCCCTTTGCCCCCGATTTTTCCGTGCCCTTCGGCCGGGTAGATGGTTCGCTGTAGCAGCTCGTGGGCGTCCTTTAGATCCAGGTAGTTCTTGGCGACGTTGACGAATTCGAGCTGACCGGTCAGGAAGCGGTGCACCAGGGCTACCCGCAGGCCCTTCATAGCCGCGGGCGTGAGCTCTATCTCCCCATGGGTGGAATGGAGGTAGCGGTGAATCGCGTCCCGCACTTCGGCTATCGAGGTGTGGGCGTTCTCCAGAACGTTCACCAGGAAGCTGGCCCGGTCCTGCTTGATCCACTTGTGGATGCAGGAGACTATCTCATGGTCGCTGAGATGGGCCGCGGCCAGTCGGAAGGCTTCCTCGACCAGGGCCTCCTCGCAGGCCGGTTCGCCCCGGCGGGTGGGCTGGTTGACCTCTACTTCCAGGTCCGGGGGCTGGGCCGCGGCTCCCCGGCGCACGTGCTCCAGCAGGGCGTTGGCCTCCTGCACTCCGCTCCAGCACAGGTGGTTGATCATCTTGCGGGCGACTCGCAAAAGCAGATTGCGATCGGTGCGGTGCAGCAGATCGAGAATCACCGACCAGTCGCGATCGGTATGGGCTGCGGCCTCCCGTCGGGCGGAGCGCCACTCCTGCATCGCCTCCAGCAGCCGGCGATGGGTGATGTAGTTGCCGAGCCGGTCGGCGATGGTGTCGATGAGCTTGCGCTCCTCTTTGAGGAAAGGACCTTCGTCCGCGGCGGGGACCGGAGCGGTATAAGAGACCTCGACGCGGCCCACCGGCTGCCCCTGCACGCTGATCGTGGCGCTCTGAACCCAGGGGGTGGCGGTGAAACCGGGCGACTGATAGACCTGATCGCCATAGATGATGCGGGCTTGGCACAGACCCGGGTACTGCCAGCCGGGCGGAATGACCTCGATCACTCCGCGCATCACCTCCTCCAGCGGCCCGCCTGAGTCGCTGAGCAGTTCCTCGACGTTGTAGAGGCAGGTCAGTTCCTTGGCCCGTTCAGTGAGGTCGCTGATAATGCTGTCGATCGTCTCGTGAGCGTCTGGCATGATATTCCTCGGCGGCATCACGGGTGCAGAATCACCCCTCGACCAGTCCGACCATCGACCCGTACCTGCATCGGCCTGGTCGTTCTGATGTGGCGAACGAACTCGGTTTCGGTTTCGGCCGGGAGGCTGTCCAGCCAGTCCCAGTCGATTCTGCGGCCCTGGCCGTGGCGGACCGTGAAATATGGGACCCGGAAGCTGGTCAGATTGTGGAAGAAGTGCGTGCCCTGACTGGGTTCCACCTCCATCTGAGGCAAAGTGGCTTCGACAATCACCCGGCTGGCGGATATCTGGGGCCAGGTGACCGGGATGCCCAGCCACGGGTCGCTGCTGCCCCAGCGGCCGAAGCCGATGAGAATGTAGTTCCGGCCGGCTTCCACCAGCGCGCGATTGACGGTCTCCAGCTCAGCCGCGATGGCCGGACTGTGGCGGATGTCGAACCGGCCGGGCTTGACGTAGACCACGTCGGTGATTCCATCCAGCACGCCGTTGCCCAGCACCTGCTCACTGGCCACCAGCACCGACTCGGCCGCCAGGTCCCCCGCTTCCAGCTCCACGGTCTGGTCGCAGACCAGCATGGGGCGCAACTGGAGGAAGCCGAACCTGGCCGGCGACCGGCGGCGTGGGTCGATGGTGACCGCGAATTCGATCTCCACCTCGCAACCCAGGGCCTCTTTACAGCCGGCCGAGAGCCTGAGGATGGTTGAGTTGAGCGGGATCTCGTCCAGCTCAAGGACCGGCGCGAAGGTCAGCACTCGCGCGCCGGGCACCCCGGTTCCCATGACCAGGCGATCGGATTGCCGGTCGTAGGTCGAGGCGAGCGGGCCGAGCACGCCATCCCATTCGGCATCTTCCAGGCCGGCTTGCACCAGGTATTCGGTTTCGCTGACGGGGTTGTAGGGCGGGGGAGGTCCCATATTGACGGCCCAGAATCTGGTTTGGGTGTTTTTCAGCAGGTCGGCGACTGAGCCGAAGGGTGGGCGGTGCCGCGGGTGCTTTGGCGAGTAGGTCCAGCACACGCCCCCGTCCACGATGGTCTTGCCCAGCCCCAGGGCCAGGTTCACCACCCCGTCGGCCGGCCGAGCCGGACCGGTGGGATAGAAGTTGTAAGTGCGGATGACTCCCGATATGGCGGGGTAGAAGCGGTCGTTGAGCCGCTGTCCGACCACTTCCTGGATGATGACCGCCATCCGTTCCTGCTCGATGTTCTGGCCTACGGCCCGCATGTAGGCCTTCGCGTCGCGGAAGAAGGTGGAGGCGTAGACGAGCTTGATCGCTTCTACCAGTCGCTGGAAACGAACGCTGATCTGCGACTGGTGGTTGGGGATCATCTTGGTGGCGTAAGTGCCGGCGAACGGATGATGGAGGGCATCTTCCAGACGACTGGAGGAGCGGATTGCCAGCGGATTGTGCATCCGGGCGATCAGGGCCCGCAGGTCGCCTACGATCGCGGCCGGCAACTCCGCCTTTTGAAATGCATGAGCGATGCGGTCGTCGGGCGCGTCGGAGAGGGCGACTTGGTAGAGCGAGTTTTGGGCCATGAATTGTTCGAATATATCGGTACCGATTACGGTGAGGGTGGGGATATTGACGTCCATGCCGGAAAAGGTTCCCGGCGGGCAGATTTGCGACAGAAGCTGTTTAACGAAGGCCAGGCCGACCGCCTTGCCGCCCAGCTCGCCGCTGCCGATCACAGTAAAATTCTCATCCGAATCGAGCCAGCGTCGGTCGAAGGCCGGATAAAGGCCAGGAGCGCTCGGTTTTGGCGTCATGTGGTGCACCTCTTAACTTGGCCGAGTACCTGGCTGCCAGCCGGGAGCCTGCCACAGGACTCCGGACGGGCGGCCATCACTGCCGGGCGTTGCTGGGCAGGGCCGGGCGACCAGGCGGTCCGTCCAGGTCCGAGTTTACAATCGGCTGGGCCGGGCGAGCCACAATCTTGAGGTCATGGGCGTGGAC
>CAYZXK010000224.1:0-4822 GCA_964482395.1 uncultured Planctomycetales bacterium
GGTCCCCGCTTCGCAGTTGTCCGGCCGCCAGCGACCAGACCCGAACTTCGGTCAGCAGCAGTCCGGCCGGGTCGTCCGGCAGGTCCGGCGCGACCACCACGCCCAGCCGCCGCTGAGCCTCGGCTCGACACAGCCAATCGCTCAGGCTCTCGTGCTCGGCAAATATGATCTTGAGCACCGGCACGATGCTGGAGATGCTGGAAGTGTAAAAAACGCTCGCCCCCATCGCCGCCACCAGCCCGATAATCAGCAACCGCCGGTGGGGTCGCAGATACCCCATCGCTCGACGAAAATTGGGCAGCCAGCGCTGGTCAGGCGGCAGTCGCATGATCAGACGATATCATACCGGTATCGGCCACCCCGGGGCAGCCGGGCACCCCCCAGCCACCCCGGGACCGGCTGCGCGGCAGACGCCGGCCCGGCCTTCAACCGGCAAGTACCTGGCCGCCGAGAATCCTGCGGAGAACTCTTTCATGCAAATCAGCCTGTCTGCTCAGGACATCACCGAAGCCGAGGTCCAAGCGGTGGTCGCGGTTCTACGCTCCGAACGCTTGAGCCTCGGACCGCGGATCGCGGAGTTCGAGAAGCTGTTCGTCCAACGCCTGGGGGTCAGGCACGCCATCGCCTGTAGCAGCGGGACGGCCGGCCTGCACATGTGCTGGCAGGCCATGGGAATCGGCCCCGGCGATGAGGTGATCACCACCCCGTTTTCATTCATCGCCTCCAGTAACAGCATCATGTTCCAGGGTGCCCGGCCGGTTTTCGTGGACATCGAGCCGCAGACCTGGCAGATCGACCCGACCCGCATCGAGTCCGCCATCACCCCCCGCACCAGGGCAGTGCTGCCGGTGGACGTTTTCGGGGTGCCGGCCGACCTGGACGCGATCTGGGCCATCGCCCGACGGCACCACCTGCGGGTGCTCGAGGACTCCTGCGAGGCCCTGGGGGCGACCTACCGTGGCCGACCGGCCGGCACCCTCGGCGAAGCCGGGGTGTTCGGCTTCTACCCCAATAAGCAGATCACCACCGCCGAGGGCGGCATGGTGGTCACCAACGACGACCGCCTGGCCGGCCTGGTGCGGTCGCTCCGCAACCAGGGCCGCGATCCGGATGGCGATTGGCTGGCCCATCCGCGGCTGGGCTACAACTATCGGATGTCCGATTTGCACGCCGCCCTGGGCATCGTCCAAATGCACCGGCTGGACGAGATTCTAGCCCGGCGGGCACGGGTGGCCGAGCTGTACCGTCAGCGTCTGGCCGACGAGCCGCGAGTCGCCTTGCAGCACGTACCGCCCGAGTCAAGCATAAGCTGGTTCGTCTTTGTGGTCCGCCTAAGCGACCAGTACACCGCCGCCGATCGCGATTCGATAATTCAGAAACTGCGGGCCCGGGGCGTCGGATGCAACGTCTACTTCCCGCCCATACATCTTCAGCCGTTCTACCGGGAGCAGTTCGGCTACCGGCCGGGCGATTTCCCCCACACCGAGGCCCTCAGCAGCCGGACCATCGCCCTGCCATTCCACAATCGGCTGACCGAGGCCGAGGTGGATTACGTGGTGAGGATGCTCCGGTCGCTGCTGTGAGACCACCCGCGACCGTCACTACCCCCCCATGGACACCACCGGTCCGGCCACTACTCTACGTTCACGACCATCCGGGCTCATCAGCCGCCGGGCCAGTCCCCTACCGGCCGGGCGCCGGCTGGCGGCCTGACAGTCGAATTCGGACGACGGCGTGGAAACCTTGCACTTCATCATCGACCTGTTCCTTCACCTGGACCGGCACCTGGCGGACATCATTCGCGACTATGGCACGTGGACCTACGGCATTCTCTTCGTGGTCATCTTCTGCGAGACCGGCCTGGTCTTCACGCCTTTCCTGCCGGGCGACTCGCTGATCTTCGCCGCCGGCGCGCTGGGCGCGCGGGACGGGGCGCTTAGCCCGTGGCTGCTCTTCCTCCTGCTCAGCGCCGCGGCAATCCTGGGCGACACGGTGAATTACTGGATCGGCAAGTACCTGGGCGAGCAGATTCTGCGCCGACACTCCCGCCTGATCCGACAGGAACATCTGGACCGGACTCACGCTTTTTTCGAGAAGTACGGCGGCAAGACCATCATCATCGCGCGGTTTGTGCCCATCGTGCGGACCTTCGCCCCGTTTGTGGCCGGCCTGGGGGTGATGAATTACCGGAAGTTCCTGGCCTACAACGTGATCGGCGGGCTGATGTGGGTGACGATCTGTCTGGGCTGCGGCTACGCCTTTGGAAACCTGCCGATCGTCCGGGATCACTTCTCTCTGGTCATCCTGGCGATAATCCTGGCTTCGATCTCGCCTGGGGTGATCGAGTACCTGCGGCAACGGCGCGCGGCCCGAGCCGGGGTCAGATAATATCCGCGAAGTGACGCTCGGTGTGGTGAAACCAGGCCAAGCCGATGGCCAGCAGCAGCAAACCGATCACCAGGCTGGGCACCAACAGGGCCGGGTCGAGCGAATAATCGGGCAGCAGAGCCCAGCGCATCCCCTCCATTACGCCGACCATCGGGTTGAGCAGATACAGCCGGTGCCAGGCCACCGGGACGGCCGTCAGCGGGTAGGCCACCGGGCTGGCGAACATCCACAACTGGGTAATGAATGGCACGGCCTGGGAGACATCTCGATATCGGACGTTTATTGCCGCCAGCATCAAACCCACCCCCAGGGCGTTTACGGCGGCTAGCCCGGCCCACACCGGCATGGTCAGCAGGGCCGGCCCCGGCCATACCCCGTAGCAAGCCAGGAACACCAGGTACAGCATCAGCCCGCAACCCAAGTCGACCAGGGTGGCCAACTGCCCCGACAGGGGCAACACCAGCCGTGGGAAGTAGACCTTGGTGAGCAGCCCGGCATTGGCCACCAGGCTCACCGCGTTGGAGCGCAGAGCCCGGCCGAAGAACGTCCAGAGCACCAGCCCGGCACAACAGTAGAGCGGGTACGGTACGCTCCCGGACTGAATCCCGGCCAGACGGTTGAAGAGCAGCGTGAACAGCAGAACGCTCAGCAGCGGCTCGAGCAGTGCCCACCCGGCCCCGAGCAGGGTCTGTCGGTAACGGACCCGCAGGTCACGCCAGGCCAGAAACCACAGCAGCTCTCGGCAACCCCATAGTTCCCGCAGATCCGCCAGCAGACTGCCCCGCCCGGCATCGACTACGGTAACCCCCGCCCCAGGCCCCAGCCGACCCGTCTGGGCCACCGTTGGTCACTCCTTGGGTGTCCCCGCCGAGCCGCACTCCGGCGGGCCGGACTCGCCGTAGACCCGTCGACAGGCGGCCTGAACCCGCTCCACCGTGCCGGTCAACCGACCTTTCAGCAGGTTCAGTCGCTCATCGAGCGCTGCGCAGGTCGGATCCGGTTGCTCCACCTGGCGGATGGGCGGTATTCGGCAGGGTGCCAGGGCCGCCCCGATCGCCCGTCGCAGCCGCTTGGGCAGCCCGCACAGGTCGGCCAACGAGGGTACCGGCGGCAGCGAAGGCTGGGCCAGCCCTTCCACCGACAGCTCGCGCCGCCGAAGCGTGCCGGCACTGATGGCGTGCAACCCGTCCGCCACGTGGCCTTCGCCTACCTGGGGGCTGTCTTCTCCGAACGCCTCGATCATGGCATTGTCGCAAATCTGGTTTATCAGGGCCGGGTTGCCTCGCGAGGCGCGATGGACCAGCTTCAGAGCGTCGGCGGTGAAGATCTCGGGCTGGACCGCCCCGGCGACCGTCAAACGGTGGCGTACATAGGCCGCAACCTCCGGGCTGCTGAGCGGCGCCAGCGGACAAACCCGAAACACACGTCTTTGCAGCCGCTGGAACCCCGGCCCCGAAAGAGTCACCGCCAGCTCCGGCTGCCCCAGCAGGATCAGGCTGGTTTGACGCACCGAGTGAATCTCGGTCGCCAACAGGGCCAGAATCTCCTCCCAGGTCGAGTCGGGCAGCTCATCCGCGTCATCCACGATCACCACCGCCCCTTGTCCGAGGACGGGAACTTTACGCAAGCAGTCGGTCAGGGTGATCGGCTGGTGGTCGCGACCGGACAGTTGGTCGCAAGGCACCAGCTCCCCGCCGTGCCAGAGGTGCAGGTCGGGCTGCCCATTCGCCTTCCCCAGCCCATGAAGCCACAGCACGCTGCTGCGCCCGGCGCAATGGTGGCTCAGCATCAGCCCAAGAAGCGTTTTACCGGACCCGGCCTCCCCGAACACTACGGTGCAGGTCTTTCCGGACTGGGCCGCGTACTGGAGGGCGGACAGGGTTTCAACGTGGGAAGCGCTCCCGTAAAAGAAACGCGGGTCCGGTTTGCCCTCAAAGGGCGAGACCCTCAGGCCGAAGTGCCGATACATTTCCATGGCGACAGACACCGCGCCTCCCGGGCGCTCCTCTTGGCTATCGGTCACAAGCCCCGGTAACTGCAATTGCATCCTATATCACCACGCAGGAACAACCGGCCGGCCGGTTCCCAGCGGCTGGCAGGGTTGGCGACGGGCGGATTTTGCCCAAAACGGTATGGCCGGCAGCGGTCAGGCCCCCAGGGCCATACCCCGGCCGGCTAGCTCCGCCCCCTATTCGGCCCTCTAATCCCTGGACCTGTAATTACGTGGGGCCGCAGATTCGGTCGATAACTGCGTTGAGACAGGGATAACTCACAATGGCCAGGGACGGCCTTGCGCCTGCCGGTCCGAATTCCGGTAGGGCGGCAAAGGAGCCTCCTGATGGCGGCGTCCGAAGGCAAAATCCGGCGGACCAACGCGACTGTCGCGCGATGGTCCGGCTGGGCCCCGATCCTGGCAGCCCTGCTGGCCACCGGC
>CAYZXK010000225.1:0-5429 GCA_964482395.1 uncultured Planctomycetales bacterium
ATCCTCTGGGCTCTGTATCACCGGCTCACCACCCGCGACGTGTGCATTCACGACTCGAACACGAGGCCGACGCCGATCACAGCCGGGACCCTCAGACTCACCGCCGCGTAGCGAAATGGCCGTTCTTCAACGGGCTGCTAACCGACGTGAATCGTAACTCGCATTTTTTTTTGTCAAGACGGAGGCGCGTTTTTTTCTCGCAGGGCCGTAGCGATGGTGCCCCGTGCGGTTCGCGCGTCCCAGGCTGCAACCGCGCCGGCGAGCCGGCCACGGGCGTGTCTTTGGCGGAGGAGACGGCCCCCAACCCGACCCACCAGGCGCTGCCACCGGGCCTATAATCTGCGACGGGCCCGAGCGACCGGCGACTTCCACGGCCGTCGAGCCGTCGGCCGCTACGGACACGGGCCGCGCGAGGCGGATCAAAGCCTGGGTGCCAACCTATGAGCGAGCAAACGCCGATTCCCAGCAGCCTCAACCTGCCCTTTGTGGAGCAGCTTTACCGCGAGTACCTCCGTAACCCGGCGGCCGTGCCCGCGGCGTGGCGGGAGTACTTCGATGGCCTGCCGGCGCCAGATGGGCTGCTGGACCAGAATGCTGCGCCGTCCAGCCGAGCCCCGCTCGGGGACGCCCCCCAGCCGGCCCCCCGATTCGGAGGTCCGGCGCTGCTGGATGGCGGACCGGCAGGCCGGGAAGCCGCCGTCAAGCAGGACCGTCTGGACCAACTGGTCCGGGCCTATCGCGTGCGGGGCCACATCATCGCTCAGTTCGACCCGCTGCATCATCCGCACCCCCACTGCCCCGAGCTGAGCATCGCGCATTATGGCTTTAGGCCTGAAGACCTCGACCGTCCCTTTTCAGTGCGAACCATCAGCGGGTCGCCGGTCCGCACGCTCCGCGAAATCCTTTTCCTGCTGCGCAACACCTACTGCCGCTCGATCGGCGTGCAGTTCATGCACATCGATTCGCTGGAGGCCCGACATTGGCTTCAAGAGCGGATGGAGGGGACGCAGAACCGGATCCACCTCAGCCGCCAGGAGCAGCTTCGCATCCTGACTCGGCTTACCGACGCGGTCATCTTCGAGGAATTCATCCAGAAGAAGTACGTGGGAGCCAAGCGGTTTTCGCTGGAGGGGGCCGAGAGCCTGATCCCGCTTCTGGACCTGGTGATTGAGCAGGCCGGGCCGCAGGGTGTCGAGGAGATCGTTATCGGCATGGCCCACCGCGGCCGACTCAATGTGCTGGCCAACATCATAGGCAAGAGCCCGCGGCAGATCTTTCGTGAATTCGAAGACCTCGACGCCGAGTTGTACCTGGGCCGTGGCGACGTCAAGTACCACCTGGGCTATCACGGCGATTGGACCACCGCGTCCGGCCATGCCGTCCACCTGGCCTTATGCTTCAACCCCAGCCACCTCGAATTCATCAATCCGGTGGTGCTGGGACGTGTCCGGGCCAAGCAGGATCGGTTGGGAGACGTTGATCGGCGGCGGAGCCTGGCCCTGCTGATCCATGGCGACGCGGCCTTTGCCGGCCAGGGCATCGTCCAGGAATCGCTCAACCTCAGCGAGCTGGAAGGCTATCGCGTCGGCGGCGCCCTCCACGTGATCGTCAACAACCAGCTCGGGTTTACGACCACGCCCGCCGAGGGCCGCTCCAGCCTGTACGCCACCGACGTGGCCAAAATGCTCCAAAGCCCGATCTTCCACGTCAACGGCGAAGATCCGGAGGCGGTCGCCCAGGTCGTCCGGCTGGCCCTGGACTTTCGCAAGTCATTTCAGCGGGATGTGGTCATCGACATGTATTGCTACCGCCGACACGGCCACAGTGAGACCGACGAGCCGTCGCTGACGCAACCGTGCCTGTATCGCAAGATTCAGGCTCGGCCCTCGGTCCGCGATGGCTATCTGGACCGTCTGCTGAAGCTGGGCGGGGTAACCCGCCAGGAGGCGGACGAAATCGCCGCCCGACGCCGCCAATACCTTGAGCAAGAGTTGGCTGGCCTGCGGAGCGAGGGGCCCGCCGTCAGCGCCCGGCCCAGTGTGCTGGGACGTATCTGGGCCCAGTATCGGGGCGGCCCGGACCACGACGTGTCGGAGGTGGATACCGGCTTCTCGCGCGAGCGACTCGCCGAGCTTCTGGAGGCCACCACACGGCTGCCCGACGGTTTCAACGTTCATCCCAAGCTTCGGCGCTGGCTTGAGCACCGCCGGGAGATGGCCGCCGGCCGGCGACCGCTGGACTGGTCGGCCGCCGAGACGCTGGCGTTTGCCACCCTGGTCGTCGAGGGCACTCGTGTCCGGCTCAGCGGCCAAGACACCGCCCGGGGCACGTTCAGCCAGCGGCACGCGGTTCTGTATGACTTCCAGACGGGGCAGCCCTTCATCCCGCTGGCCCATCTTTCGCCGCAGCAAGCCCCCTTCGAGGTGTACAACAGCCCGCTGTCGGAAGCCGGTGTGTTGGGCTTCGAATACGGCTACAGCATCGGCTACCCGGACGGGCTGGTCCTCTGGGAGGCCCAATTCGGCGATTTCATCAACGCGGCCCAGGTGTACGTCGATCAGTTCCTGGCCAGTGCGGAGGAGAAATGGTCCAGCCTCAGCGGTCTGGTCCTGCTGCTGCCCCATGGACTGGAAGGCCAGGGCCCGGAGCATTCCAGCGCCCGGCTGGAGCGATTCCTCATGCTCGCGGCCGACGACAACCTTCAGATCGTCAGCCCCACCACGCCGGCCCAGTTCTTTCATTGCCTGCGACGCCAGGTACTACGCCGCTGGCGAAAACCGCTGATCGTGCTGACGCCCAAGAGCCTGCTGCGTCACCCGCACGCCACCTCCACGCTCGACCAACTGACCGAAGGTCGCTTCCAGCGGGTCATCCCCGATGATCTGGCCGAACACGGGCGCGCCAGCCGCATTCTGCTCTGCGGCGGGAAGCTCTTTTATGAACTGAACCAGGAGCGTGAAGTCCGGGGACGAACCGACGTGGCCATTGTTCGCATCGAGCAGTACTACCCGCTGCCGGAAGCGACCCTGCTGGCCGCCCTGGAGCCGTACCCGGCCCGGGCTCGCGTCTACTGGGTCCAGGAAGAGCCCGCCAACATGGGCGCCTGGCCCTACTTGCGTTTAAGATTCGATTCGCGGCTCGGCGGACGGCCTTTCGCGGGCATCACCCGGCCGGCCTCGGCCAGCCCGGCCACCGGCTCCACCGCCAGCCATAAGCTCGAGCAGCAACAACTGCTCCGGCAGGCGTTCGAAGCTGATGGAGATTGACCAGCATGGCCGTCGAACTGCGAATCCCCTCCGCCGGCGAATCCATCACCGAGGTCCAGATCGGCGCCTGGCTCAAAGCTGAAGGCGATTATGTCCAGCGCGACGAGCCGATCGTCGAGATCGAGACCGACAAAGCTGCTATGGAGTTGCCCGCCCCGGTCAGCGGCATCCTCACGGCGCAACTGAAGAAGACCGGCGAAGTTGTCCCAGTCGGCTCGGTTATCGCCACCATCGACCCCTCACCGACAGCGCCGGAACGCGAGGCGCCGTCCGGCGCCTCTGCCGCACGGTCGGGGCTCAAAACGCCAGAGAGCGCCCCGGTCGGGTCGGCGCCGGCCGCGCCTGGGCCCGCCCCGCGAGTGATGCCCGTAGCCCAGAGGGCCGTGGCCCGGGCGGGCCTGGACTCGGCAGAAGCTCAGGCTACCGGCCCCGGCGGACGACCGCTCCAGGAAGAGGTCCAGCGCCCAATCGCCGGTGCGTCGAGCGACGCCGACCTTCAGTCCGGGCCCGCAGTTCCAACTTCTCCGCCAACTCCTGCCGCCACAGCCGCCTCCGACCGGCCCGAAGAGATCGTCCCCATGACCATGCTGCGCCGGCGCATCGCCCAGCGGCTGGTCGAGGCCCAGCATACCATGGCCATGCTGACCACGTTCAATGAGATCGACATGTCCGCGGTGCAGCGGCTGCGAGCGGAACGTGGGGAAAAGTTTCAGAAGAAGTACGGCGTGCGGCTGGGCGTGATGTCGTTTTTCGTGAAGGCGGCCATCGACGCGCTGCGACGTGTGCCGCAGGTCAACGCCGAAATCCGCGGCACGGACATCGTATTCAAGAACTATTACGATATCGGCGTCGCGGTCAGCACCGAGCAGGGGCTGGTGGTGCCGGTGCTGCGGAACGCCGACCGCCTCAGCTTCGCCCAGATCGAGCTGGCGATCGCCGACCTGGCTGCCCGGGCCCGCGAGCGCAAGATCACGATCGACGAGCTTCAGGGCGGGACCTTCACCATCACTAACGGCGGCGTTTTCGGCTCGCTGCTGGCCACGCCGATAATCAACCCGCCGCAAAGCGCCATTCTCGGCCTGCATGCCATTCAGGATCGGCCGGTGGCCCGCGACGGCCAAGTGGTGATCCGGCCGATGATGTACGTCGCCCTGACTTACGATCACCGGTTAATCGACGGACGCGAGTCGGTCACTTTCCTGCGGCGGATCGTGGAGTGCGTCGAGGACCCGGCCCGGATGCTGATCGAGGTTTAGAGCCCCTAACAAAACCACTTGACCGCTGACGAATTCACGTCATGATCAGGCCATCGAGCGAGGTCGGTATGCGTCACGGAGGACATCGCGATGGCCAAGCCGCTGGTCAGGGACGACCTGTGGGCGGTGATCGAACCGCTGTTGCCCAAACACCCGCCGCGTCCCAAGGGTGGCCGGCCGATGGTGGCCGACCGGGCGGCGCTGACGGGGATTCTTTTCGTTCTCAAGACGGGCATCCCGTGGGAGTATCTGCCGCAGGAGATGGGCTGCGGGTCGGGCATGACCTGCTGGCGCCGCCTGCGCGACTGGCAGCGGGCCGGAGTCTGGGACCGGTTGCACCGCGTGCTGCTGGACCGCCTGCGGGGCGCCGACCAACTGGACTGGTCGCGGGCGGCCGTGGACAGTGCGAGTATCCGGGCGGTTGGGGGGGCGAAAAAACCGGCCCCAACCCGACCGACCGCCGCAAGAAAGGCTCGAAGCACCATGTCCTTACGGATGCGCAGGGCGTTCCGCTCGTGGCTCGACTGACGAGCGCCAATACCAACGATGGCACCCAACTGCTGCCGTTGGTGGACGCGATCCCGGCCGTGAAGGGCCAGCCCGGCGCGCCCCGGCGACGTCCGGGGGCGCTTTACGCCGACCGGGCGTACTACTCGCACCTGCGGCGGATGCTGTTGTACGTGCGGGGCATCGAGCCGTTCCTGGCCAAGCCCCGGGAGCCGCACGCCAGCGGATTGGGGAAGTATCGCTGGGTCGTCGAACGCACGCTGAGCTGGTTGCACCAGTTTCGGCGGCTGCGTGTCCGCTACGAGCGGCGCGCCGACATCCACGAGGGCTTCCTGAGCCTCGGCTGCGCGTTGATCTGCTGGAAACGACTCATACATGGGTTTTGTTAGGCGCTCTTAAG
>CAYZXK010000226.1:0-10318 GCA_964482395.1 uncultured Planctomycetales bacterium
ACCCTACACCTGGCAGGTGAGCGGCGGCGCACTGCCTGCGGGCCTGGCTCTCGACGAATCGGCCGGCGTCATCTCCGGCACAACCTCAGCCCAACCCGGCACGTACACCGTCTCCTTGCAAGTGACAGACAGCGACGATCCGCCTACACTGGCGGAAAAGGAGTTCGCGATCGAAGTCCGGACCGGATCATGACAGCCTGGCCGTCAGCCCCCGGCGGAATCGGAGCCTCGACTGTGGGGAGGCGGCCATGGTTGAGCCGGCACCAAGCGGTTCGGTTACAAGCGCGGCCTAGGGACGATTCCGGGAGGTACAGGTCATGCACCGCAAAGGCCAGTCCGCCGCAACCGACTCTGTGCCGCAGCATTGGGCAACGGGGACAGCGACGGAGTACGTGACGTGCTCAGACAATTCTTGCTCATATTGCCGCTGAGCGGCCTGATCGTCGGCGGCTGTACCATCCACTGGCAGATTGACGATGGTCCGGGCGACAATTCAGTCGGTACCATAACCATCGGCGGTTCAACAACCACTTATTTGGATCTGGCCGACGCAACCATGGTGATTTCGCGGCCGGTCGGCGATAACACGGCCAGGGTAGCTGCCACCATCCGGAGCCAAAGCGGGCGAACCGTCCGATTGACTGCCGGCCAGTCGGTCGAGGTCAACGGAGTCGCCTTGACCAGGCCGGATGCGAAGGGCGAGTACGGCGCAACTGTCGATGCAGCATCAACTTATACAATCACAGTGGACGAGCCCAGCCACGGGGTCCAGAACACCGAGATCGATAGCCCGCCGGAGTTTGAAGTCACCTCGCCGGCTGAGGGCGGGAGAGCATCGCTGTCGGGCTTCACCCTGACCTGGACCAAGCCGAACGATCGGTTGCAGGTCGAGATCGAATTATCGCAAGTCCTTGCCGGAGAGCTTGTTACAGTCACGTTCGGCCCATATACGGATACAGGCGAACGAGAATTCCTGGCTCGCGACCTGAGCGATCTGCGGCAAGGTGCCGAGCTAGTCATTACGGTTACTAAGGTTAATACGGTTAATCGGATAGCGGGCTTTGATTCCGGAACGGCTTCAGTGCGAGTCGGGGCTACCCGGACGGTGGTGCCGGGCCCGTAGGGGTCTCAGAGCCCGGACGGCACCCAGGCAGGCCGGACCCGACCGAAGTCCAGGCCGCCCAGAGAGTTGGTTGCGGCTAACCCTTGCCCGATCCAAGATATGAGGATTCGGTCGAGCGCGGAAAAGATGGGAACTGCGGGAGTTGCTGGACGTCTACAATTACGTGGCGGCTGCCGAGCGGGCAAAGCCGCCTCGAAGCTCGCCAAGCCAGCCGGCCCGAGCGGAAGGCTTAATAGATCGGGTTTTTTCCGGAGCAGACCTGCGGGCTGGCTGCGGCAACCAGGCAGCCTCCAACGTCCGCACTCTTGGACTGCCCGATTCAACGGGTTGGCCGCGCTGTGAGAATCGGTGCCGGCGCCGGGCCCCGGCGTGACCGCGGGAGGCGGCCGCCGGGTTGGTGCCGCGGGAGCGTAAGCCATGGCTTCAGGAAACGCGGTTTGGGGCATTGATATCGGGCAATGCGCGCTGAAGGCCATCAAGCTGCGACCGGCCGAAGACGGCAAGGTCGAGGCAGTAGCCTTTGACGTAATTGAACACCCCAAAATTCTTTCTCAACCGGATGCGGACCGGGACGAGCTGATTGCGGCGGCGCTGGAGAAGTTCGCGTCGCGGAATGCCTGGCAAGGGGATCAGTTTGTGGTGGGCGTGCCGGGGCAGCAGACCTTCGCCCGGTTCTGCAAGATGCCGCCCATTGATCTCAAGAACGCCAAGAAGGTGCACGACCTAGTCCGGTACGAGGCCAGTCAGCAGATCCCGTTCGACATAGACGATGTGGTCTGGGACTATCAGGTATTCACGACCGAGGGCTCGCCGGACATTGAGGTGGGCATCTTCGCGATCCGCAAGGACCTGATTCGCAAGCATCTGGGGTATTTCGGGGCGGTGCGGATCGCGCCGATGGCGGTGCAAACCATTCCCGCGGCCCTGTACAACTTCTGCCAATTTGACGGGCAGGCGGTCGGCGACGGGGGCGCCACGGTCCTGATCGATGTGGGGAGCCAGAACACCGATTTGATCATCGTCGAGCCGAACGCGGCTTGGACGCGGAACATCCCGCTGGGTGGCAACACGTTCACCGAGGCGCTGGTTCGGGCATTCAAGCTATCATTCGCCAAGGCTGAAAGCCTCAAGCGGTCTGCGGCGGACAGCAAGTATGCCCGACAGATTTTCCAGGCCATGCGGCCGGTGTTCGCCGACTTGGTCGGTGAGGTGCAGCGGTCGATCGGCTTCTTCAGCTCGACGCATCGGGGCATCGAACTGCGCAAGGCCCTGGCTCTGGGGAATGCGTTCCGGTTGCCCGGGCTGCAAAAGTACCTGGAGAACAACCTGACCATTCCAGGCGGAGTGGTCAAGCTGGAGAAGTTCAACAAGCTGGTGCTGCCTTCCACGGTGAATTCGGCGCTGTTCACTGAAAACATCCTGAGCTTCGCACCGGCGTACGGCTTGGCTTTGCAGGGCCTGGGGCTGGCCAAGATCCGGGCCAGTCTCCTGCCGACCGAATTGGCCCGGATCGCGATCTGGCAGAGGAAGAGGCCTTACTTCATTGCCACGGCGGCGGCGGTGATGGTTGCCGCCGGCATCCCCTGGATCGCCAACGGACTGGACAAACAGGCGCTGGAAAGCAACACCCAGGCTCGCGACCGCATTACCCGGATCCTCAGTGAGGCCAGGAACTTTCGTGGCGAGTATGAGAAGGTCCATACCAACACCGCGCAGAAAGAGAACGACATCGCCACCCTGCTCAAGCTCCAGGAGCACAAGCGGGTGGTGCCGCGTCTGATGGCCCTGGTGAACGAGGCTATGCCGGAGTTGAATCCGCCCGAGCTGGCTCAAGTTGCTTCAGCCGAGGAGCTGAAGGAGCTGATCCAGTCCGATCCTGCCAAGTATGATCGAACTGTGCGGGGCCAACTGATTATCGAGTCGTTCAAGGTCGAATACGTACCCAACCTGGATACTGCTGAGCTGGGCGGGTCGACGCCGCGTGGCGGCATATCGCCCCGAAGCGGACGGGCCGCGCCGGCAGCACCCACCGCCCCACCAGCCGGCGGGGGGGGCCGAAGCCGTTGGCTGGCCGGCGGGGGCGGGGGCCGCATCGCGCCCGGCGGGGGCCCCGCACCCGGCCCACAAGCCGAGCTGGGCGGAGGCGGTCCGGCCGGCAAGCCGGCTAACGCCGGCCTGGTGGTGCGAGTGCAGGGCCGCCTGCTTTACGGCCGGAGCCCGGCCGATGCCGTCCAGTGGCTCACCCAGAATTACTTTGAACGCCTGCGCGAGTTCAGCCAGCAGCCTGGCCTGGGTTTCCACATTCCGCCGGATGACCCCCAGCAGGGCAAAACCTCTATCGTCAGTGCCCCGCCAGTCCGGTATCACCAGGCAGTGGGGCCAGGTGGACCACTGACCGGAGGACCGACCCCGTCGGGCGCTCAACTGCGGGACCCGGTGACCGGCGAAGACACCAGCAACGACTGGAAAGTCGAGTTCGCATTCAAGGTGAAACTGGGCGAGGCCCCCAAACCGAAAACGGAGCCGGAACAGGCCGGCGGCAAGCCGGGACCGGGTGGCGGACCCCCGGCGGCAAGCCCGCCCAAACCCGCCGGCGGCCGGGTAGCGCCGCCCCGCGGTTGACCACTGCGGCGGCATGGAGGATCAAGCCGGGCGGCCTGTCAGGAGAAGCAGTCATGCAGTTTGTCAAGGCTTATTGGGTTCTGCTCGCCAGCGGCGTGCTGACTGTGGCCGGGATCGTCCTGGCCGTGCTGGGCATGACCAGCGACGCCGTGGTCCAGGCGATGAAAACCCGCATGCAGACCGCCGCCGAAATCAACACCCTGCGCGGCAGCGCCCAGAACGCCGACACCATCAACGCCGAACGCGAGTTGGGCCAGAAATTCGACCAGGAATACGAAGCGGTAGTGCGGATGGCTGAGAGCATCAATGAACGGCGGCCGCTGATGGACGGGGTGTTTCCCAAGCCGGCCCAAATGGAGCTGCCCTACCGCTTTCGCGACGCCTACAAGGACCAGATCCGGGAGCTGCCCAGCCGGCTGAAGGCCGGGTGGCTGCCCACTCCTCAGGAAATCGTCGATGAGGCGGAATTCCTGGCCGACCTGGCCAGACGCGACAAGGAGGCGGAAGGGGACCAGCCGCAGTCGGTCCGGCCGAGCGAACGGCTGGGCGGCAACACGCGGATGATGCCCACTCCGCCGGCAGCGCCCCCGCCCAGCGGGGGCGGCGGAAAGAGCGCCCGGACCGCCGGTGGACGAACGCCGGGCGGACGGGTGCCTGGGGCGGCCGGGCAACCGGCGCGGGGTGCGGCCCAGGAGGCCCAGGAAATGCCAAGCCTGCCCACCGGGGTCCAGTCAGAGGAAGCTCGACAGCGGGCAGTGATCAAAAAGGCCCGCAGCATTCGCATCTATGCTTCGCCGGAAAGCTCGTTCCATGTCAGCCCCATCGTGCAGTCGCATGAGCCGCCCTCCCCCGCCGACATGTGGTATGCCCAGGTCAGCTTGTGGGTGCAGCAGGATCTGGTGGAAGCTATCGCCCGGGTGAATGAGGAGGCGGTTCAACAGGCCGGCGGCAAAGAGGTCGGAGTCACCGGCATGCCGGTCAAGCGGATCGAGAGCATCCAAGTACTGGGTTACGTAACCTCCAACGGCATGCTGCTCCCGTTCCCGACCACCAGCACCGGCGTCCGGTCCAGCGCCGCCCCAGCCGTGGCGGCACCCGAGTCGTTCACCGGTCGGCGGAGCGACAGCCAGTTCGACGTCATCCGCCTGACTCTGACCGTGATCGTCGACCAGCGCCAGGTGCTCAAACTGATCGACAGCATCACCCGCACCAACTTCTACCAGTTGGTGAGCGCCGAGTACAAACTGGTAGACGGGATGGATCCGGCGGGGTACCTGTACGGCGACGGGCCGGTCGTCCAGGCAGTGCTCGATTTCGAGGGCTACTTGGCCCGCAAGGTGTATAAGGAGATGATGCCGGAAGAGGTTTTGGTGGCCCTCGGGGCCGCCAAAGGCAGTGAGCCGGCTCAACCTCAGCAGACCAGCGGCGGCAGAATGCCGCGGCGGTACTAAAGGCCCCAGGCCGTAAAGCGGCCCGGTCGTTCGGGGCGGAGCCGGCGCCGGCCAACCGCCCCCAGCCCGGAAAAACGACTCTCACCCAGGCTGACCGGCCCGCGAAAGGCCCGGCGGTGCCCGGTTAGAAAGGCTTAGGAGAACCTGGCATGGCCAAGAAGGCTTCATTGAACTTGCTCGAGCAGCACGTGGAGAAAGGCTTGCTCGGCCTGGCCGGAGTGTTTCTGCTGTCGATGATCGTCTACCACCTGGTGCTGGAGCCCAATCGGATTGAATTCGGCGGACAGAAGCTGGGGCCGCGCGAGCTGGACGAAGCCATCCTGCGTCAGGCCGAGACCTTGCAGCGGGCGATCCAGACTGCTCAGCCCGTCAAGGCCGATCTGCCCGCCTACTCACGCCACCTCGAACAGAGCTTCAAGGCCGGCATCTTCGGCGAAGACCCGAATGGCGGGCCGCCGATCCCGGTGGCCCTGCGGGTACCGGCCGTGTTCGGACCGCCCTTGCCGGACCTGGAGGAAGGGGTCAGCGTCCAAGACATCGTGGTGGTCAAGCCGCTGAAACCCTCCCCGCCGGTGGTGCAGACCGGAGTGAGCTTGGCCTGGAAGGTTCCACCCCCCGTGCCTGGGCGGGCGCCAGAGCCGACGGCGGCCCCGACGCCGGGACAGAGCCCCGAGGGACCGGTGGAACTCACATGGGTGACCGTGGCGGCGTACTTCCCCCTGGAAGCCCAACAGCAGGCGATGGAAGCCGCCAAATACGAGAAGTTCCGCGCTAAACCCTACTTCGTCGGAGTCGACGTGCAGCGTCAGGAAATGACGGCCAGCGGCGAATACTCGGACTGGGAGGACGTGCCGACCTCGCAGGCCATGCCAAAACTGGACCTCCCCAAGCCGGTTTTCGAGGAGGGCAGCGGCCGGCTGGTCAACCAGGCAGTCCTGGAAGAAAAGCTGGAGGCGGTCAAGCAAGCCCAACAATTGCTCATCCAGGCCCCCTTCTATCCAGTCGAAGCCGGCGACGAATGGACCATCCCCCCCCTGCCCGGCCACGAGCCGAAGGAAGAGGAAGAAGAATCGGCCCCGACCGAGGACAAAAAGGAGAAAGAGCGGGAAAGGGAAGCTGCCGCGGGCGGCAAGCGCGCCGCCGGCGGCGGAATGCCCCCACCACCACCACCACCGTCCGGCGGACGTACCGGCGGAGCACGAACCGGCGGCGGCATGACCGCCCCGGGTGGCATGCCACAGGCTCAGCCCACCGGCGGCCAGAAGAGCACGGAAAAACAGTCCAAAGAGAACCTCAAAAACGCCCGCAAGGCCCTGAAGGAAAAAGACTGGAGTCGGGCTGAACAACTGGCCCGCAGCGTGCTCGCGGACCATGACGCTTCCAAAGCGGATCAGAGCGCGGCCAAGAAAATACTCAAGGACGCCGAGCGACTTCGCGACCAGAAGGCCGCCCGGGAACGAACTACCCCGGTCAGCGGCCCCGGCCGGCCGCCAACCCGCGAACCGATCCCCCTGGTAACTCGACCCACCCCGGCCGGCACCAGGGAGCAGACCGATCAGCAGCAGCCAGACCCGGCCATCTGGTTCCACGATGACTCCGTTCAGCCGGGCAAAACCTATCGCTACCGCATGCGAGTCAAACTGTGGAACCGTTACGTCGGCCGACGAGACGTCCTGCGCGACCCGACCCAGGCTGAGCAAGCCGTGCTTCTAGGCGAATGGTCCGACCCCAGCCCGCCGATCACCGCGGCACCCAAGCGACACTTCTTCGTCCGCGGCCCCAGCTTCGGCGAGCCCGCCGCCAGCGTCGAAGTATTCACCTGGCACAAAGGCAACTGGTTCAAGGAGGACTTCAAGGTCCGAGTGGGCGACACGATCGGCGGCCCGGTCGAGGTCAAGACCGGCGAGCTGGACAAGGACGACAAACCCAAACGCGAGAAGCTGGATTTCTCCACCGACGCGGTCGTCCTGGACCTGAGGTTCGAAGAGCCCACGCTCATCCGCAAAACTGCCGGGAAAGCGGGCGAGTTCACTTATCGCGAGGGACGATCGCTGGTGCTCGTCTACCTGGACCCTGCCGATGGGCAGGTCAAGGAGAAAGTAGCCGAGCTGGACAAGAGTGACCCGGTTTACAAGAAACTCAAAGAAGAGTGGGAGTCGTTCAAGGAGACCCTGTAACGCCGGCCGCGCCTCGTGTGGGAGCGTAGTTCGGCCCACTGCGGCCGCTGAAACGGCGTCGGCCGGCCTCTTAAACGCTAGAATCCTCCCCAGGGGGCTCGAACCGACGGGTAACCAGTGGGTAATACTGGTATGCGGCTGCTGGGAATCGTGGTAATCGTGCTGGGGCTGGCGACTGCCGGCTGGTGGGGATATCGGACCTGGGCCGCCGGCGATCGACAGCCGACTTACCGGACCGCCGAGGTCAAACGCGGGACCATCATATCGACCGTGTCGGCAACCGGGACGGTCGAGCCGCTGGTCCGCGTGCTGGTCGGTTCGCAGGTCAGCGGCACGGTCACCCGCTGGTACGCGGACTTCAACCAGACGGTGCACGAAGGCTTCGTCCTGGCCGAACTCGATCAGGACCGTTTCAAGGCCCAGCTCGAGCAGCGGAACGCGGCTGTGGCGGTTGCCCGGGCGCGCATCGAAGAGGCTCAGGCCCGGCTGCGGACCGCCTCGCTGGATCGGCAGCGGATCGAGGAGGCTTTCGCCCGGTCTGCGGCCTCCGAGTTCGAACTGCAATCGGCCCGGGCGGCCGAGGAGGCCGCCCTGGCCCAGCTTCACGCCGCCCAGGCTCAGCTTCAGGCCGACGAGGCCGACGCGCGCATGGCGGCGGTCGAGCTGGAGAAGACCATCATCCGCTCGCCGATCGACGGAGTGGTGATCTCGCGCGACGTCGATGCCGGGCAGACGGTGGCGGCGTCGCTCTCGGCCCCAACCCTGTTCACCATCGCCAACGATCTGACCAAGATGCGGGTTAACGCCGCGGTGAACGAGACCGACATCGGTCTGGTGCGGGAGGGGATGCCGGCGGAGTTTCGGGTGGACGCTTACCCCACCCGGCGCTTCCGCGGGACGGTTTCGCAAGTCCGATATGCCGAGAAGGTGGTGGACAACGTGGTCACCTATACCACGCTGATCGACGTGGATAATCCCGAGCTGCTGCTGCGGCCCGGCATGACCGCGACCATCCTGTTCGAGGTGGCCCGGGCCGAGAACGTGGTGATGGTCCCCAACGCCGCCCTGCGCTTCGACCCGCGAGCCGGCGACCCGGAGATCGACTGGCGCAGGCCGGGCAAGGGACAGCCGATGCGGCCCCGGGTGTTTCGCCTGAACGGAACCGAGCTGGTGGAAGTCCCCCTGGAGCTGGGGCTCAACGACGGCAGCTTCACCGAAGTCAGGGCCGGCGACCTCAAACCCGGCGATCAGGTAGTGGTCGAACAGCAGCTTCGCAGCACGGCCGCCCGGCTTGCTCCCCAGCGCATGCCGAGGATGTAGATGGACCAACCGATCGTCCAGGTCCAGGATGCCTGGAAGTCCTACCATATCGAGGAGGTGGAGATCCCGGCGGTTTGCGGGGTCTCGCTCTCCATTCCGGCCGGGCAGTTCGTCGCGGTCACCGGCCCGAGCGGCTCGGGGAAGTCCACATTCCTGCACCTGGTGGGTTGCCTGGATCGGCTGGATCGAGGTCAGTACCTCTTTGAGGGGCGTCCAATACAGGATCTGTCGCGGCGGCAGCTTGCCGGACTGCGCAATCGGCGTATCGGCTTCGTGTTCCAGAACTTCAACCTGTTGCCGCGCACCAGTATTCTGGACAACGTGGCTATGCCGCTGTCCTACCAGGCCGTGTCGCGGCGGGAGCGGCGCCGCCGGGCTGCCGAAATGCTGGAGCGCATGGGCCTGGGCCAGCGGCTCAAGCACCACCCGAATCAGCTTTCCGGCGGGCAGCAGCAGCGGGTGGCGATCGCCCGGGCGCTGGTGACTCGGCCGGCACTGCTGCTGGCCGATGAACCGACCGGGAATCTCGACACCGCCACCAGTCGGGAAATCATGAGCCTGCTTCAGACCATCAATCGCGAGCAGAAGGTGAGCATCCTGCTGGTGACTCACGAGCCCGATATCGCCGCCTTCGCCGAACGCCAGGTCAGCTTTCGGGACGGGCGGATAGTCCGGGACGTTGTAGGCACCGGGGTGGAGGCGGCCTAGAACCATGAGTCCGCTGACGGTAATCTTCGAATCGCTGCACAGCCTGACCAAGAACAAGGTCCGCACCGGCCTTTCCATCCTGGGCATCGTCATCGGCATCGGGGCGGTGATCGCCATGGTCGCGGTGGCCACCGGCGCCCAGCGGAAGGTGGAGCGTGAGATTGCCGCCATCGGCGACGACTGGCTGACCGTCTGGTACATGGGCGAACGCGGGGGAGTGCACCGCGATCAGGCGACGCCGCTCAACCAGACCAAGGAGGACGCGGAGGCCATCGAGCGGGAGTGCCCGGCGGTGCGGGCGGTCTCGCCGACCAACCGCGTTCCCGCACAGGTCATCTCGCAGTTCGGCAACTACCGGGTGGGCGTGATGGGCGTGTATCCGAGCTTCTTTGACATCCGCCGCTGGAACTGCTCGGTGGGCCGGATCTTTACCAACGAAGAAATGGCCATGCATGCCAAGGTGTGCTGCATCGGGCTGACGGCCGCCAGGGAGCTATTCGGCTCGGTCAACCCGGTCGGCCAGACCATTCGCGTCAATCGGGCCGCCTTCGAAGTGATCGGAGTGCTGGAGCCCAAGGGCGTCGGAAGCGACGGCCGCGACTTCGACGACATCATCCTGTTCCCCTTCACTTCCTTCCAGCGACTGATCGCGGGCAACGAGCCGTCCGGGACGCTGTTCGCGGCAGCCCGACCCGGCGTGCCCCTCTCGGTCGCCAAGGAACAGATCCGCAACCTGCTGCGCCAGCGCCGTCATCTGGCCGACACCGACGACGACACCTTCCGCATCATGGACCGTTCCCTGATGGCCCAGGCCACCGCCGAGGCGACCAACACTTTCAACCTACTGCTCACCTCAATCGCCTCGATCTCGCTGATCGTAGGCGGAGTCGGCATCATGAACATCATGCTGGTCTCGG
>CAYZXK010000227.1:0-9718 GCA_964482395.1 uncultured Planctomycetales bacterium
GGACCTTCCCACTCTACCGGAGCATGGCTCGGTCAGCGACGGCGCGCCGGCGGCTGGCCAGTTCAGGGAGGCGGTGCCGATGTCGGCGGAACCCGGCCAGCCGTCGACCCGGCACTGGTCATTTGCACGAAAGTCATCCGCAGGTCATACAAGACCTGGTCGACAAGGGTTTTCTCTTCCGGCGTAAGGTTGTTGCGGGTCTTTTCCTCAAGCACCTGGAGCAGGTCGATGAAGTGCCGAGCCATTTCCAGGTTGGGTGGGATGCGGTCGCCGCCCGGGCCGGCCAGCAGCCCCAGACCGGCCATGGCCTGAACCACAATCAGGTTGACCAGCTCGGCGAAGCTGGGAGGCGGCAGCGGCTCGGGGGCCGCGGTCTGACGAGCCAGACGCTCCTTCTCCCGCTTGGCTTCCGCCTTCCAGTCGTCGTCCACGATGATCTTTTTTTCTTCTTCGGGCATTTTGCACCCTTGGTGGCGGGTTGAACCGAATAATTGTATCGGCGGCAGGTGTCTTGAACAACGGCGGATTCTGGAGGGGCCTGTGGCGGTTCCGCCGGTTCCACCCCGACCGCGGCCACCAAATCCGGCCCGGCGGCGCCCGACGGGGCGGGTCAGGCCCGCTGGGGCTGCCACCGCTTGGCCCGGGGCGAACGTGCGGGACGGGAATGCAAAACCAGTAGCCCGACCAAGCCGGCCAGACTCAAACAGATCGCCAGAAACTGCGAGATGGTGAACCTGCCCAGCGTGTCCACCGGGTTGTCGGCCCGCACCAGCTCGAGCGTCCAGCGTGTCCACGGTTCGATCAGTAGCATGGTGCAGATGACCTGCCCGTCGCGGGTTCGTCGCCAATACACCGCGTTCAGCAGGAGGGCCAGCAGCCCAAGCGTTATGGTGGAGTAGAGCTGGGCGGGGTGCACTGGCAGCGAGCGGTATTGGCTGGCCAAAGCGCGCAGTTCGGCGGCGCTCAGGTGGTACTTCTTCATCTGGGTGCGGATGTCGTAGTACTGGCCCGGCCGGGTTTCGATTTCCCGGTCGGTGGCGCGGAGGCTTTCGCGACTGATGGGGTAGGCCGCGGTGCCGTCGGAAAGTATCCCCTGGGGGGAGAAGACCAGCAGTTCGGCCGGCAGGCCGGCACCTGGCCGGTGCTCGGCCCACTGCTGGCGCTGGACCGGGCTGCCGTAGGGGAATCGCACTGCCCAGGGCAGGTCGCAGACTCCGCCGAAGCAGCAGCCGTTGAGGAAGCAGCCGATGCGTCCGATCGCCATTCCCAGGGCCGCGGAGGGCGCGATGATATCCAGATACCAGCGGATGGACAGCCGGCGACGGTGCAGGTAGGCCAGCACCAGCACCACGACGGCGATGAAGCCGCCGTACACCTCCAGCCCGCCTTTTCGCACGTCGATTATCGCCCAGAGCACCTGAAGCGGGCTGCCGTGGCTGGCGAAGTCGCGCCAGTAATGGGCTACGTACATAGCCCGGGCGCCGATCACCCCGCCAAATAACGCCAGAAAGCCGCAGTTTATGATCACGTCCGGGTCGGCGCCCGAACGTTCCGCCCGGCGAGTGGCCCACATTATGGCCAGCAAGAAGCCGATCATCAGGGCCAGCCCGTAGCCCGGAATCTCCAGCCCTATCCAGGGGATTTTCCAGATGACCGGCAGCATGACCGACAATCCTACCGGCTGGGGGGGGCGCTGCCCATGGGGTCGACCAGGAGGTTGTCGATCAGACGGGTGTTGCCGATCCGCACTGCCAGGGCCACCAGCACCGGCCGGTCTATGTGCTCCACCGGCTGCATGGTTTGGGGATCGACGATGCTGATGTAGTCCACGCGAGTCGGCTGAGCCTGGCTGACGATGTGGTACATCTCCTCCAGGACCGCCTGGACCTGGCGCTGGCCAGCCTGGATCGACCGTTGGGCCTGGCACAATGCCTGGTATAGCACGAGTGCCCGGCGGCGCTGGTCGGCCGAGAGCATTGCGTTGCGGCTGCTCATGGCCAGGCCGTCCGGCTCGCGCACGGTGGGGCAGCCCACGATCTGGACGGGCAGATTCAGGTCGCGGGTCATCCGTTGGATTACCGCCAATTGCTGGGCGTCTTTCCGGCCGAAGTAGGCCACGTCCGGCTGGACGATGTTGAACAGCTTGGCGACCACCGTGGCCACGCCATCGAAGTGCCCGGGTCGACACGGGCCGCAAAGCGTATCGGTCAGTCCGGACACGTGGACGCTGGTGGCGGCGTCGGGTGCGTACATCTCTTCGTCGCTCGGCAGGAAGACCAGGTCGACGCCGGCTGCGGCGCATTTCTGGAGGTCGCCGGCTTCATCTCGGGGGTAACGGGCGTAGTCCTCCTGCGGGCCGAACTGGGTCGGGTTGACGTAGATGCTGACCACTACGAACGTGGCGTCGCGCCGGGCGGCCTCGATCAGCGATAGATGCCCGGCATGCAGGTATCCCATGGTGGGCACCAGCCCGATTCGGCGTCCGCGGCTTCGAGCGATACGGACTGCGTTTCGTACGCCGGGTATTTCCCGTGCTACTTCCATGAGCCAGCCTGATCTACGGGGCTGACAGCCGCAGCTCTCCGTCCGGCGACAGCCCGCGGAAATCGGCGATAAACACCTGCGGCGAGTCCAGCCCGTTGCGGGTGGAGGTCCAGATCAAATACCGACCGTCGGGCGAGAAGACCGGCAACCCGTCAAAGGCCGGATCGGAGGTCACCTGATGCATCTCCGATCCGTCGTCTCGGACCAGGTACAGATCAAAGTTCGGGTCGGGTCCGAATCGCGCGTGGGTGAATATGATCCATTTGCCGGAGGGATGCCAGTAAGGGCACCAGTGGAAGGCGTCGTTGCCGGTGATGGCTTTCTCGGCCGTGCCCTCCAGGTTGTTCACGAATATCTGTAGGTTGCCGTTGCCGGTTCGATCCGACCGGTACACGATCCGTTTACCGTCCGGACTGAAGAACGGTCCGCCGTCCCCGCCCGCAGAATGCGTGATCCGCCGCGGATTCCGTCCGTCGGCCTCGCAAATGTAGACTTCCTGGTTGCCGTCGCGAAACGAGCTGAAGACGATTAACCGGCCGTCCGGCGAGTAGGAGCCCTCGGCGTCATACCCGTCGCTGTAAGTCAGTCTGCGGAGTGCTCCGGTCGCGAAGGTGTACTCGTACAGCTCCATGCCCGGGTAGTACTTCCAGACGTAATTCAGGCCGCGCCGGGCCTTGGCCTGGCTGGCCGAGCGGGTTGGGGGTTGGTCGCTGCCGGCCTGGTCCTGTTCCGATTGCTCACCGCCTCCGCGGGCCCGGCGGGCTTCATGCTGGGCGGGTCCTTCCGGGGGTCGTAGATCATCGTGATTGGCGGCAAAGAGCAGCTTCTGGCCGCTGGGGTGGAAGAAAGAACAGGTGCAGGCCCCGACGCCCGTGCTGACCATCTTCAGATCGCTGCCATCCAGGTTCATCACGTAGATCTGATAATCTTCTTTGCCGACCGGATAGGCCTGGAAGGAGATGCGTTTGCCGTCCGGCGAGAAGTAGGCTTCGCCCGACCGGGCCAGGCCCATCTGGACGGAGGTCAGTTGGCGGACGTTGCCGAACCAGCGCGATTCGTCATGGGCGGGACGGGTTTCCTGCCCCGCCGCCCACGAGCTGGCCAGCATCGAAAACAGCCCACAGTACCGCTGCCATCGCTGCATGATCGTCACTCCCGGCCAGCCTACCTTTCGCACCCTTCGGCCGCCGGCCGCCCGGCTACCAGCCCAGCGAGATCTCAAGACGCTGCCCGGGTTGCAGTTCAGCCGGCTGGATCAATTCTACCCGGCATTTCTGGTCGGAGGCGACGAACTGGACCGCGATTGGGTCCGACTCGGCCGGGCCGGAGGTTGCGTGGATCAACCGTGCTCGGACTTGCCTGACCGCAACGGACGGCGGGGTCTCGACCTCCAGATGGGAGAGCCGCAGGGTCCCCCAGTCCAGTCGGACCACATTGGTTTGAACGCTGCCCTGGCGCTGTTGCCCGATCGTGCCCCAGCCGGTGCCGGCACAGAAGAAGCACGCGAAATCATCCTTCTGGATGCGTGGGGCGAAGCCGAGCCGACCGGCCGGGCCGTCGAAAGTGAATCCGGCCAGTGCGTGCAGCACGCCCCAGCACGCCAGGGCCCGCGCGTAGTGATCGCCACACTCGACTTCGTTCCATGGGTTATGGCGGCTGCCGTCATAGCGCTGGTCGATGCCGTGGAGGATGAGCACGGCTGGGTCGATCATTCCCTCCCACAGTAGGCCGGATGCGACCTGGTATTCGATGCCGGTCCAGACCTCGTCGCGGTAGCGGACCGGCTGGGCGGGTCGGCCGCCGCGCGGCCAGGTGCAGACGAACAGCCCGGGCTCGCCGGGATGGGCGAACCAGCGTTCCGGCGGGAACCTCGCGTTGAGCGGTCCGACGTCCGGGGCCCAGTTGTACCGGAAGACGGCCGACAGCGCGCTGCGGACTTTCTCCGGCGGATAGAGATAACCGAGGTTCAACAGGTGAGCCCAGGTCTGTCCGAACAACTGGTCAGAGAGGCAGCCTTTGCCGTATTGCCAGGGGCGTTGCTTGCCGCCGGGCAGCCGCTGCTGGAAATACTCGCCGTTGAAAAGGTATTTGACGGTCCATTGGCTGCCGCGTTCGAACAGTTCGTGGTAGCGGTCGGCGGCCGCCGGGTCGCCCACGGTTTTCGCCATCTCTTCGCCGGCGCGCAGGGCCGCCAGGTAGAGCGACCCGACAAACGTATTGGCGCCGACGAAGTTGATGTCGTAGGTGTTGTGCTGCCGATCGTTCTCGATAATCCCGTTGCTATCGCCATCCTCGCGGATCAGGTACTCCAAGGCGGCCTGGATGCGCGGCCAGTTCTGGCGCAGAAACCGGTCGTCCGGCGAGGTCAGGTGCTCGCGATAGCACTTGAGGACCGTACCGGCCTGCCCGTCGGCCGCGAAGTTGCGATCCGAGCGGAATCCGACCAGCCCGCTGGCTTCGTCGAACGCTTCGCCCAGGTCCTGCGTGGTGCGGGTCGAGCGGGCTAGTTCGGGAAACAGCCAGGCCTCGGCCTGAGCGTAGTTCCAGACGTGGGTACAGGTCCCGTGACAGCAGTAGGCGCCCTCCCAGGCCCAGAAACGGCCATTTTTCCACCACTGCGCGGTGCCGGTCGCCAGGTTTGCCACCGGCATCATCAGCCGGCTGGCCAGCCACCAGGGGAGGGTGGTTTGCCGGTAGAAGCAGTCGCAGAATCGCAGGGTTTGCTGGTGCAGGCGCGGCAGATCGGCGGCAAGCTGTCGGGCCACGTCCCAGGCGTCCTCGAACCAATTGGCGTACATTCGACCGTGCCCGGTGTGCAGGTTGGGGAAGTACCAGGAGACGATGAAGGTTACATCCTGGGTCTGGGCGGGGGCCAGAACGAAAGTGCTGGTGAGGGTACCGACCAGCGGCTGGCCGGTGCCCGGTTCCAGCTCGCTGCCGGCCACTGAGAGCATCCGGCCCAGCAGCGAGGCCACGAACGCGTCCTTGCCGATCCACCGCAGGCCGGTGACGCCCGGCCCGAGCAGAGTGAAGGCCATATTGCCGTAGCCTAGCGCGTCCTGGCGATATTCGCGGTATTCGTCGCCTAGGTCGTTGGTCAAGGCCAGATCGTCGATGTTCACGTGGCCCCAGCCGCCGCTGGCCTGGTCGACGATTTCGAGGCGGCCAAGCTGGCCGGCCAGGTCGCTGACATCCCAGACCCTGGGTTCGAGCTTTTCATCGTTGCGCCCGGTGGCGGTACGCACCACGCGGCCATCGACCAGCAGATTCAGGCAGGTTCGGCCCTCCTGTCGGCCACCGCCGATACGGAATGTCAGGTAGGGCAGGTCGATCTTGAAGGGGGCACTGATCATTCTGCCCGTCGGCCCGTCGCCACCGCGGTAGCTGTTGACCAGGTATCGGCCGCCGAAGCCGCCGACCGGTTGTTGGTCGGGCAGCGTCCCGGTCGCCGGCCGGTGGCCAAACGCGGTTCCTTCGACTGTCCAGTCCTGGTAAGTGCCGGACTCGAAGTCGGCCAGCACGCGGGTGGTCACCGGGCCGGGGGGAGGTGGCGGACGGCGCTCGATCGCGTCCATCAACACCGAGGTGAGACCCTCGGCCGAAACTGAGCGGTTGCGCCGGCGAACCATCAGCGGGCCGGAGCGATCGCTGTACACCATGTTCTCCAACCAGCCGCCCAGAGCGACCTCCAGCGGCTGATCGCCGGGGTTGCGGACCGTGAATCGCAGCACGGTCGCCGGCCAGGCGGAGTTCCTGGCGTCCAGGGGAATAAATGGACTAAAGACTTCGAGATCGACGTCGACCGGAGGGACGTTTTCGCTCCGGGTGGTCGCGCTGGTCCGATAATGAATGATGGCTCGCGGGTATTCGCCGACGAACTCGATGCCGTCGTAGCCGGCGTCATCCAGTGTGGCACGCCGGACGGATCCGGTCCGGTCCTTGGTAGCGATGGCAAAGCCCTGGGCGATTGGCTGACTGGGGCGGCAGGTCCGGTAACTGGTCTGGCCGGTGCCGGCCAAATGCTCGGCTCCGTCGATTTGCCAGCCGCTGAGCGTCCCGTCGCCCAGCACGTAGAGCTGGCCGGCGCAGATTCCGCCGCAGGGCATGCCCAGAGTGGTGCGGGCCGGACCGACATAGACTCGCTGCTGTCCGCGTTGGAGGAGGGCCTGGATCTGAGATTGGGAGAAACCCTTGTCCGCCGGTACCGGATGTTCGATGGGCCTGAATCCGATCGGCAGCTCATAGCAGCCTGGCCAGGTCAGCAGGCCAGGAATCAGCAGGACAAGTGCGAGCGAAGGCGGGCGGCTAGTCGGCCCGTGGCGACGTATCGGATCTTGCATCGTCTACTCCCTTCCGGCGCGGCAGGGCCAGCCGGGCCACACCGGCCGGCGTGCCGGGAGTATACAAAGGCTCGGAATGGGAGGTTAGCCGCCGGGCGGCAAAAGGCGCCGGTTCCAGGTGGAGTGCGGCTGGAGTCAGGCGGTACTGCGGCCGTAACGCCGGCTTGTTTGTTCCGCCTTCGCGATCGGCGAGCCGCCCGGTTGACTGGTGCCTTGCGGCCCGGGACCTGCGGCGAGGGCTCTGATAGGCTGCGGTTTCAGCGAGGGGTCGGGCGGGTCGATAAGCCGAAGCTCGCGGTACGCACCGTTGGTGCCGGACCTGGTGCCTGGCGACCGGCTCGCCGGGCGGCCGACTACACCCAGCCGCGATCCTTGCAGGCCTGGGCTACCCGGGCGATGGCGATGGTGTAGGCCGCGTCGCGCATCGACAACTTTCGCTTGCGGGCGGTTTCGCTGACGTCGATGAATGCCGAGGTCATCATGACGTCCAGCTTGCCGAGCACTTCGTCCTTTTCCCAGTAATAGTTCATGTTGCTCTGGACCTGCTCGAGGTAGCTGCAAGTCACGCCGCCGGCATTCGCCAGGAAGTCCGGGATCACGAAGATGCCGCGTTCGTTCAGCACGTGGTCAGCGTCCGGCGTGGTGGGGCCGTTGGCACCCTCAGCGATCAGCTTGACGCGCTTGGAAATCCTGTGGACGTTGTCGGCGGTGATGGAGTGCTCCAGGGCCGCGGGGATCAGAATGTCCACGTCCTGCTCGATCCAGGCCTCGCCGGGCAGCCGCTGGTAGCCCAGGTCGACCGCCTTCTGTTTGTCAATGCCGCCGAACCGGTCGGTGATGTTGCGCAGCTCAGCCAGGTCGATGCCGTCCTTCTTCAGATATGCGTAGGGCTGCTGGTCGGCCTGGTCCCAGCAGGAGACGCAGATCACGCGGCCGCCGACCTGGTGGTAGAGCTCGATGGCGTACTGGGCGACGTTGCCGAAGCCTTGCACGCTGGCGATGGTGTCCTGGGCCCGCAGGTTGAGCTGCTTGAGGGCCTCGCGCAAGGTGAAGACCACACCATAGCCGGTGGCCTCGGTCCGTCCCAGCGACCCTCCCATGCCCACCGGTTTGCCGGTGATGAACCCCGGATAACGGCCGCCATGGATGCGCTCATATTCGTCGAGCATCCACAACATATGCTGGGCGTTGGTCATCACATCCGGGGCCGGCACGTCCAGAACCGGCCCGACGTCACGGGCGACCGCTCGGACCCAGGCCCGGCAAAGCTGTTCCTGCTCGCGCAAGCTGAGGCTGTGGGGGGAGCAGATCACCCCGCCTTTGCTCCCGCCCAGGGGGATATTGACCACCGCGCATTTCCAGGTCATCCACATGGCCAGAGCCCGGACCGTGTCGATGGTTTCCTGGGGGTGAAAGCGAATTCCGCCTTTGCCTGGCCCGCGGGCGTCATTGTGTTGCACCCGGAAGCCGCGGAACACCTTGAAGCTGCCGTCGTCCATTCGGATCGGCAGGCTGAAGTGATACTCACGCATCGGCTGGCGCAGCAGATCTTTGGTGGCCTGGTCCAGACCGAGCTGGTCGGCAACCTTGTCGAACTGAGCCTGAGCCATCTGAAAGGGATTAAAAGGTTTGCTGCTCATCACGTATTCCTGCACGGCCGGGCAGTGCTGCCCCAGTTCATGCCCCGGGGTACCGGCGGCGTCGAGAACCGAAAATCAAAGCCTAAACTCCAGCGGCTGGAAGGTCAAGGACGGTCCGAACCGCGGAAGCCCCGGGGCGTCGATCGGAACCGCCCCCACCCTTTTCCGACGTAGGTCCTTGATGTTCAGAATGTTACGGTCGGTGCTGGCGATGGAGGCGGGCAGGGGCGAATGCCGTTACCTTGAGCCCGGCCTTTCGGGCGGTTCGGCAAAATGAGCGACCGCCGAATTAACGACCGTGGGACGGCAGGTGGCCGGTCACTGCCACCGGGCGGTAGCGGTTTGTCCGACACGGGAGGCGGCCAGCATTTCCCGCAACGCGTCCTGCACCGAGTGAGTCGGCTGCCAGCCGACCTGCTCGCGGAGCTTGGTGCTGTCCCCGCAAAGCACGGGTGCGTAGCCTTCGCTGTCGGCGGGTCCGGCCTGGGTCAGGCGAACCTGTAGGCCGCATTCTGACAGCAGAGCTTCAACGGCTTCGCGACAGGTCATGGTGTGGCCGGAGCAGATGTTGTAAACCTCGCCCGGCCGGCCGTTCTCGATCAGTTTCAGGTACGCCGCCGCCACGTCCTGAACGTGCAGCAGATCACGGCGAGATGAGAGGTCAGGCAGGCGGAGCTCATCCCCATTCCCGCTTGGATCCCACTCCGCAATTCGCCGGGCGGCTGCCGCCAACAGGAACCGCTGCGGCTGGCCGCTGCCCAGGTAATGGAACGGGCGGGCGATAATTACGTTGAGTCCATAATGGCGCATGAATACCCGGGCCACCTCCTCTGCTTCCCACTTGAACGATCCATAGACGCTGATCGGCTGAGCGGGAGTGCTTTCAGGGACCGGGTTTCCGTCCTGGCCGGCCAGTCCGTAGACCTCGCAAGAGCTGGCCATTAGCAGCCTGGCCGCAGGGGCGATTCGGCGTACGGCGTCGAGGATGTTCGCCCAGGCGCCGACAATTGACTGGTGTGCGGCAAGCGGATCAGTGGCCGCTTCCGATGGATGAGAGACGCCGGCCAGGTGAATTAGCGCGTCAGGCCGGCTGAGGCCTATGATTCGTCCGACGTTGATAGCGTCGGCGACGTCGCAGACGAAGGCTCGGTAGCCTTCGCGTTCGTAGGCGAGTTTTCGTGCGCGATTACGAAC
>CAYZXK010000228.1:0-45587 GCA_964482395.1 uncultured Planctomycetales bacterium
CTACGATCCTCATGGGCGTGTCCTCCTTGTCTGTTAATTCAATATGGGCCAGAGGATACGCCCTTCCTACGCCTCGGCAACGAGATTACACACGAAAGGATACGCCACCTCGGCGGAGCATCACCTTGGTCGGCACCGGGCGGCTGGTTATAATCACGGGTTGGAGCACCGATCGGAAGGCGGGCTTCGCAGCAGCGAGTGCCCATTTAAATCGGGAGCGCAGCTATGCCAGCTCGAATCTTGACCCTGATCAGCCTGGCCGGGCTCCTGCTCGGGGCCGGCCATGACAACAACGTCGAGTGGAACGGCATCACGCACATTCCTTGGCTGGACCGCTCGCCGCGCTGCCCGATCAATGGCGAAAGTTTCGCGGTCTTCTTTCAGAGCTACCATTACGATCTGACGGCGGCGCGGGTTTACGTGAATAGCGGCTCGCCGGCCTGGGTCGACGCGTCTTTCTCCCACAATCGGGGCGTTTACGATGTGTGGACGGCGACGATCCCCGCCTCTTCTCCGACCGGCACGCTCGAATACTACATCGAGCTGACTGACGGGAGCGACACCGACTACCTCGGCCCGGCCGGCATGTCTGACGGACCTCCGGCCAGCGGCTGGGTTGTCAACTTCGCTACGCTTGCCCACGCTCCGCTGGGCGCCACCCTTACCAGCGATGGGGGCGCGGTCTTCAGGGTCTGGGCGCCGGGGGCCTCGTCAGCATATGTCGCCGGCGATTTCAACGGCTGGAGCACGACCTCGTTGCCAATGACCAAGAGCGGCGGATACTTCACGCGGAAGGTCGCCTCGCCGGTGAGCGCCAACCAACGGTACAAATATGTGTTCCAGCCGGGCACGATCTGGAAAACCGACGCTCGCGGCCGAGCCATGAACCAGGGCGACTACGATAACACCTACATAATCAACCCGGATTCATATGTCTGGGGCGATCAGAACTTCCAAACGCCCCAGTTTGAAGATATGGTCATCTATGAGCTGCATGTGGGTACTTTTTCAGGCTTCAACGATGGTCTGAACCGGATGGGGCGGTTCCGCGACATTGTGGATACCCACCTGGATCACCTGCTGTATTTGGGCGTGAATGCCGTCGAGCTGATGCCGCCGACCGAGTTCGATTACCATTTGTCCTGGGGGTACAACCCGATCAGCCTGTGGGCGCCGGAGAATGCCTACGGCAGCCCCGCAGACTTCAAGTACACGATCGACAAGCTGCACCAGCACGGGATAGCCGTCCTGCTGGATATTTGCTACAACCATTTCTCGCCGACCGGAAACTACCTGTGGTATTACGATGGGACGCAAATCTACTTTGACAACCCGGCCGTCCAGACTCCCTGGGGCTCGCAGGCGGACTTCGACCGCGCGGAGGTGGCCGACTACTACGCCGACAATGTGCTGTACTGGCTGGATGAGTATCACATCGACGGGTTCCGCATGGATGCGACGCGCTACATGCGCGACAATTATATCTTTCCCGGCGGTCAGCCTTCGGGATGGTATCTGATGCAGCGGGTCAATAACAATATTGATGCCCGGAAAGCCGACGCTATTTCCATCGCCGAGGAGCTGCCCAACGATCAGTGGATCACGTATTCGACCAGCAGCGGCGGAGCCGGCTTCGACAGCCAGTGGCACATGTGGTTTCGGGATGCGGTACGGCAGGCCACTTTTGACGCCGCTTACGGAAATCCCCAGATGTGGCCGGTTCATGACGCCATCCACGAGAGCAGTTACCCGAGCAAGGCCAATTTGGTGCGCTACGTGGAATGTCATGACGAGGCCGCGCAGACCCGGCTCGCGGTTGCCATCGACAGCGGGGACCCTTATAGCATCTGGGCGCGGGGTCGCTCCAAGCTGGCCCAGGGTTTGACGATTCTGAGCCCGGGCATTCCCATGCTGCTTCAGGGTGCGGAGTGGCTGGAAAGCATTCCGTTCGGGGCTGGGTGGGACAACCGGATCGACTGGTCCAAGGCCACCAGCCGGGCGCCGATGACCCTCTTCTTTCACGACGTCATAGCTCTCCGGCGCAGCAACTGCGGCTTCCGCGCCAACGCAGGCTACGAGGTTTATCACGTAGATGACATTAACAATGTCATCGGTCTGCACCGCTGGTGCGACAACGGTAACGATCTGATCGTGGTGGCCAGTTGGAATAACGGCAACTTGTACAACTATCAGCTCGGCTTTCCCCAGAGCGGGGTCTGGTATGAGCTGCTCAACAGTCAGGCCACCGAGTACCTGGGCAACGGGGTGGGCAACGGCGGCTCGGTTACCGCGACCGGCGGGGCGTACGGCGGCATGCCGTACTCGGCCTGGATCACGATTCCGCAGATGGGATTGCTGGTATTCCGGTTCAACCAGCCGCCGACGCTTCGCGGGGATCTCAACTGCGACGGCCAGGTGGGCTTTGCTGACATCAATCCGTTCATTCTGGCCCTGACCAACTTTCCGGCTTACCAGGCCCAGTATCCCGGCTGCCCCCTGGAAAACCGCGATATCAACCAGGACGGGCAGTTCGGCTTCGCCGACATCAACCCATTCGTGGTCCTGCTGACCACTGGTCAATGAGCCGGTCGGCCGGGCTCAGGGCAAGCGTTGATAAGCTTCGGCCCAGTCGCGCATTTGCCTGGCCAGGCCCTCGGTGAGCTGGCCGGGCATCAGCCGCCAGCGCCAGTTGCCGCGGCTGGTGCCGGGTCGATTCATCCGCGCCCGGTTATCCAGTCCCAGCAGGTCCTGCATGGGGATGATGGCGGTATTGGCCGGCGACATCAACGCCAGCCGGATCAGGTCCCAATGGATCTCCTCACCACCGGTACCCAGGTACCGCAGAACGCGTCCGAGCTGCCGGGCGGCGCCAGACGCGGGCCGCTTCGCTGCCTTGGCGCGTAAACTATTGAACCAGCCCCGAATCGTCTCGTTGTCATGGGTCCCAGGATATACTACGCAGTTGTGCGGATAATTATGGGGCTGATTGTAGCGACTTTGCGGGCCGGCGCCGAAGGCGAACTGTAGCAGGCGCGTGCCAGGAAGCCCGAACCGGTCGCGCAGCGCAACCGCCTGGCGCGTGACCAGTCCGAGGTCCTCAGCGATTATGCGTCCCGGGCCGGCCATCCGGTGCAGAATTTCAAGCAACTTGCGGCCCGGTGTCCTCACCCATTTGCCTCGCTGCGCGGTCCGGGCCCGTCCGGGCACCGCCCATACGCGGTAAAAGCCGAGAAAGTGGTCGATGCGTACCACGTCGAAATGCGACAAGACGCAGGCAAATCGCGCCCGCCACCAGGAAAATTGACTGGTGCGATGACCGGGCCAGCGGTAGTGGGGGTGGCCCCAGAGTTGACCGGTGCGGCTGAAGTAGTCGGGCGGTACGCCGGAGACTGTTCGCGGGCGCCCGGCGGGGTCCAGATCGAACAGTTCCTGGTTGGCCCATACGTCGCTGCTGTCGTAGGCCACGAAGATGGGCAAATCGCCGATCAGCCCAACGCCACGCTGATTGGCGTAGCGCTTCAGGTGGGTCCATTGCTCATGAAACTCAAACTGTACAAAGCGCTGAAAGTCGAGCTCGGTCGCCAAGGTCCGAGCAGCGCGTCTGATGGCTTTTGCGCGGCGCAGGCGCAGAGCCGGCGACCACTCCGTCCACGCCTGGCTTTGGAAGCTATGGCGCAGGGCGGCATAGAGCGCGTAGTCGTCGAGCCAGTGGGCCTGCTCATGGCAGAAACGAAGAAACGCGGAGTTTCTCAAACCACCGGCATGGACGAACGCCTGGAAGGCGCGGCGCAGCCGGGTGTGGCGGTAACGGGCGGTGGGCGCATAAACTACGGAGCGAGGCGGCAGGCGGGGCGGACGGGCGAGGTCGGCGGGGCTGAGCAATCCTCGTTCCGCCAGGTGATCTAAGCTTACAAGCAGGTGGTTGCCGGCAAAGGCCGACAGGGCGCTGTAGGGCGAATTGCCGGGGCCGGGTGGTCCGATGGGTAGCATCTGCCACCAGGTTTGACCCGCGGCGGCAAGAAAGTCTACAAATCGGCGCGCCTCGGGTCCCAGATCGCCGCAGCCGTACGGGCCGGGCAGGGAGGTGAGATGGAGCAGCACGCCGCCGGACCGCCGGTCTAAGCTGAGTCGCCGTGTCATAGCCTGCCCGCAAGCATGTGATCGCCGGGAAAGGGGCCGGAGCCTGGATCAGCGTTGGAGCGACGAGAATAGCGGACCATGAGCTATTTCGGAGTGGCGGCGTGCAGCACTACCCCGGAGATGGCCGGGACCTGTACCTGCAATCTGCGTTGAGGAGCGTCGAATGCGCCTGAGCTGTTGAATATTCCGCGCCATTTGCCGGGCGCGCTGGTGGGCAGAGGGACGAACACTTGGCGGGGCTGGTCGGATGCGTTGAGGACCACAACGAGCTGCTCATCATCGTCGCGGCGGAGAAATGCCCACACGTCCTGTTCGTCGTGGGTCAGGAGAGTCTGGAAGCCGCCGATGCGCAGCGCGGAATGAGAGTTGCGGAGGGCGATGATCTGCCGGTAGTAGTCCAGGTGATCGCGCATGACGAAGTTCTCTTCCGGCTGGTCATATGGTTCCAGGTCCTCCCAGAGCATGGGCTTGCGGCAGGTCGGGTCGTCGGCCCCCCACATGCCGACCTCGTCGCCATAGTAGATCATCGGTGCGCCGACATAGGTCATCTGGAGCAGGGCGGCCAGTCTGGCCCGGGCGTACTCGGTGGGCGAGGGTTTGGCGTTGTCATATCCGGGGCCGTTGTCCTGGACGCGATTGGCGTGGTCGTAAGGGCGGTCCGGATTGCGGGCCATGGACGCGACCCGGTCGGTATCGTGGCTGTCCAGCAGGTTCTGCTGCACCAGAGTGGCGGCCAGCGGATGTGCCAGGCGCAAGACGCGCAGGCGGTGGTCGGCCTGGCTGGCGGAAATCTTGAGCTTGCGGTTGAACAGCCACTCGACCGCGACCCGGGCGAACTCGTAGTTCATCACCCCGTCGAAGTGTTTACCGTCCAGCCACTGGTCGGCGCGTTCCCAGATTTCGCCGGTGATGTACGCCTGCGGGTTTATTGACTTGACCAGCGTCCGCCATTCGGCCCAGAAGGGGGCGGGGATCTCGTTGGGTACGTCCAGGCGCCATCCGTCGATTCCGTCGGACGGATCGCCGTCGCCGTCCGGGTCCATCCAGCGCCGGGTGACGTTGAAGATATGCCGTTTGGCCGTCTGGCTGGCCAGGCCGTCGCTGCTCTTCTTGAAAACCGGAAGCGACTCCAGACCCGCCCACCCGCGATACCTGAACGGCTTCCAGGAGATGACGTCGAACCAGTCGGCGAATGTGGAGTGAGGGCCGTTCTTCTTGACGTCCTGGAAGGCCGGGTGCAGCGTCCCGACATGGTTGAAGACTCCGTCGATTATGACCCGGAAGCCTGCGGCGTGGGCGGACCGCAGAAAACGCAGAAAACGCCGATCGGTTTCGGTCCATTCCCAGGTCGACGGGTCCAGCAGGTCCTCGCGGGCAGCCACGGCGTCGTAGTCGCCCCTGGTCCCGAAATGGTCGTCCACGTGAAGGTAGTTGGTCGTATTGTACTTGTGATTGCTTTCGGCCTTGAAAATCGGCATCAGATAGAGGGCGTTGACGCCCAGGTCTTTCAGGTAAGGCAGCTTCTCTTCCAATCCGTCCAGGTCGCCGCCGTATTGGCGGTCGAAAACATAGTACTTATAGAAAGTCTGCCCGTCCTGGCCTTCCCAGGGGGCTGGTGTGAACCACTCGCTGGTCCAGGCTCGCACCGGCTGCCGGTCGTTGGCCGGGTTGCCGTTGCGGAACCGGTCGAGCATGATCTGGTACCAGATTGCGTGTTTGGCCCAGTCCGGCGTCTGAAAGACCTCTTCTGGCGACACGGATACTCCGTAATCCTCCGGAACGCTCACCCGCCGCTGCCCGTCCAGCAGAACAAACGTGTAGCGCGGCTGGCAATCCGGCTGCCCGGAACAATCGGGCAACCTGGCGATCGCCTCCCACATCGTGAACGGCTCACTTTCCAATATCGGCGTCATTTCGACTTCCGGCTGCCCGCGGACCGCGACCCAGACCCGCTCCAGGTCGTGGGCCAGCGTCCGCAGCCGGAAAAGCGCCCGGCCGTCCAGCCGCTGGAAGTACAGCGGCCGCTCCGGACGGTGCTCCAAAGCCAGGCCCTCGATCTGCCCGTCTCCCGGCCGGCCGTCGGACTCCTTGAGGGCGGCGATTCGTCCCAGCCGCAGTACCGAGTTCAGGCCGTTGTGACCGTCGCTGACGCCTTCGGGGTTGTCTGGATCGGCATACCACCGATCGCCATCGACGACGAACTTGTATTCGTGCACGCCGGCCGGGAGTTCCACTCGTGCCGACCAGAAGCCCGCGGGGTCCGGCCCCCGCAGCGGGGTGGCGGTCGGGTTCCACTGGTTGAATGTGCCGGCCAGAAACACGTTCCGCGGGGTGCCGGGGGGCCGGTATCGGAAGGTGCAGGCCCACGTTCCGCGGTCCAGCGGCTCGGCGGACACCGACTGCGGCAGAGATCCCGGCCGGTCATCGGGGGCGATTGCCAGCGGTGGCGCTGGCGGCCAGTCGCCTCCACTCCTGGCAAAGCCGCCGGCCAGACTCGCCGCCAAGCCCAAGAGCAGTACCCGCCGGCCCACGCCCATCGACCTCGCCCAGCGAGCAGGGGTCAGCAGGCCAAGCTTCCGCCGCAGCCGCCGGGCGTCGGGCGGTCGAGCGAACATGGTGGTCAGTTTGAGCGACATCATTGCGCGTATTATACTTCGTGTCTCAGGTCGCCCGCGTGGCGGCCTCAAACAGCTTTGGTAGTCTAGTTGTCAAAGAACGGTCAGACCAACGGGAAACTCCGGCATCGGGTCGGAAAGGGGCTGCGTGTTACGCTAGCGGTTGCCGCTGCACTGCTCACATTGTGGGCAGCGGCGTGGGTCGTGACCCGTCCGTTGCGCCGGACCCCGCTGCGGGCGGGCCAGGTCCGGCTCACTCTCGTCCACTGGGGGGACGATCGTGAAGATCGGATCGTCGCGGAACTAATCGCCGGTTTCAAGAGGAAGCATCCGGATATCGACATCCTGCGGATCAATCCGGGCGGGGCTGACGCCGTCAATACCAAGGTCCAGACCATGGTAGCCGCGGGCGATCCGCCGGACGTGATGCAGCTCGGCTATGAGAAGGTCGCCAGTTGGGCCGATAAGGGGATCCTGGCGGACCTCGGACCATTCCTGGAGCAGGATCGGGCCAGAAATGATCCGGAGGCGTTGCGCCTGGAGGACTTCTATGCCAACGTGATCGACTGTTTCCGCTTCGATGGTCAGGTGACCGGCAGGGGGGCGTTGTACGCGATCGCCAAGGACTTCACCACGGTCGGATTCTACTTCAACCGCGATCTGTTTCGGCGAGCCGGCCTGCCGGACCCTCCCGCCGGCGGCTGGACCTGGGATGAGTTCATCGCCGCAGCCCGCAGGATTGGACAGCTTCCCGGGTGCTACGGCGTGGATTTCGTCACCTGGGAGGCTATGCTGCGAGTCTACTGCTGGAGCGAGGGTGTGGACTTCAGCAGCGATGGGTTCCGTAGTTTCGACTTCACCAACCCCAGACTGGTCGAGGTGCTGGACCGGCTGCGCAACTGGTTTCTTGAGGACACTCGCGCTCTGGCCAGTGCCAAGACTCAGCTCGAAACCGGCGAAGACCCTTTTTTGTCCGGGCGGGTGGGCATGGCAGGTCCGCTGGGGCGCTGGAAAGTGCCGGTCTACCGGCTGATCCGGGATTTCGACTGGGATTTTGCGCCTTTGCCGCACGGCCGCAGCCATCCCCCGGCCAACGGCGTGTTTACCAGCGCCTGGGCGATGTCCAGCCGAACCAGACATCCCCAGCAAGCCTGGAAGCTGGTGCGCTACCTGTGCGGGGAGGAGGGACAGCGCCTGATTGGCCAGAGCGGCCTGGCCATTCCAAGCATGATCCGGGTGGCCCAAGGCCCCTGGTTTGCCGATCCGGAACAGAAGCCGGACAACGACCACGTGTACCTGGATGCCGTTTTGGCGGCACGCCCTATCGACTGGCCCGCCGACCCGAAGTACATGGACAAGCTGCGGAAGCGCATGGAGGAGATATTCAAGATCGGCAGGCGCTCCACTCTGGCAGTGCTGCAAGACGTACAGCGCGAATGGCAGGAGTTCCGCCGGCAGACGGTGCTGGAAGCTGATTATCCGCCGATGCCATGGGGTCGGATCGCGGCCGGAAGCCTGATTCCACTGGCCGGCCTGCTGCTGGTCGGCATCGTGGTCTGGTGGCTCCGGCGGCCCGGGCGGATTGCCTTCCGAGAGGAGCTGGCCGGCCTGGGCATGGCCAGCCCGTGGATCATCGGTTTCGCCGCTTTCGTCGCCTTCCCGGTCGCTTTGTCCCTGCTGCTGAGCTTCACGCGCTGGAGCGGTCTGGCGACCCTGGACCATGCCGAGTGGGTCGGCTGGGACAACTTCCGGCAGATGTTCCGCGATTCGGGGTACCTTAATTCCCTGTGGGTAACCGCGTTCTACGCGGTTCTGGCCGTGCCAGCCGGCCAGATCATCGCGTTGCTGGCGGCGTTGCTGATGAATCATGAGGTTCGTGGAATCCGGTTCTTTCGCGCTGCTTGGTACCTGCCCAGTGTGCTGGCCGGGGTGGCGATCGCGATTCTGTGGAAATGGGTCTTCCATCACGAGCACGGGATGCTTAACGCGCTGCTCAACCCGTTTCTGCGCCTGCTGGGCGCCGAAGCACCGCGCTGGTTCGAGCGGGACGCGCAGGTCTGGGGCATTCCCGCGTTCGTCATCATGAGCTTCTGGGGCATCGGCGGGACGATGATGATCTATCTGGCCGGTCTCAAGGGCATCTCGCGGGAGCTGTACGAGGCCGCCGCGATCGACGGAGCCAACGCGCTGCGGCGATTCCGGCACGTCACGCTGCCCATGCTCAGCCCGGTGATCTTCTTCAATGTCATCATGGCCACGATCGCGTCGTTTCAGATTTTCACCCAGGCGTACGTGATGACCGGTGGCGGGCCGGGCGACGCCACGCGGTTCTACGTAGTGTATCTCTACAACCAGGCTTTTGATCTGCACGAAATGGGCTACGCGTCCGCCATGGCTTGGTTGCTGCTGCTGATGATCCTCGGCCTGACGCTGTTGATCATGCGCGGGACCCGTCGGCTGGTGTATTACGAGGCACTGCGGGCATAGGAACATGCGCGCTTGGGCGGCGCCGATTTACGCGATTCTGCTGGCAGGAAGCCTGGTCATGCTCTTCCCGCTCTGGTGGATGCTCTGCGTCAGCCTCTCCACGCCGGCCCAGGCCAGTGCGGCAGCCACCACCGTCAGCCAATTCAACTGGTGGCCGCAGATCGGGAACTGGCGCAACTACCTGGAAGCCCTGGAGAACATGGGGAGCCGCCCGTGGTACGGCTTTTTGGACGCGCTGGCCAACACGGTCGTGATCAGCGTGCTGAGCGTGGCGGGGCAGGTTCTCTCGTGCAGCCTGGTCGGCTACGCCTTCGCCCGCCTGCGTTTTCGCGGCAACCGGAGCCTCTTCATTGTAATGATTGCCACCATGATGCTGCCCGCCCAGGTCACGATGATCCCCCTGTTCATCCTCTTTCGCTGGCTGGGCTGGATCGACACCTTTCTGCCGCTGGTGGTGCCGATGTTCTTCGGAACGCCGTTCTACATCTTCATGTTCCGCCAATTCTTCGCCCAGATTCCGGAGTCGCTGGTGGAGGCGGCCCGGATCGACGGCTGCGGCCACCTCGGCGTCTGGTGGCGGATCATGCTGCCCATGTGCCGACCGGTCATCGCCATCACCGCTATCTTCGTGTTCATCTTCGCTTGGAATGATTTCCTGGGCCCCTTGATCTACCTGCACAGCGAAGACCAGATGACCTTGGCGGTGGCCCTCAACTCCTTCAAGAACCAGTACGGCGACTTCCGCGACGCGCACTGGCTCATGGCGGCCAGCATTGTCACCATGCTGCCGTGCATAGTGTTATTCTTTGCCGCCCAGAAGCAGTTCGTCGGCGGCCTGCAACTGGGAGCTGTCAAGGGTTGACAAGCGCCCGAGCGAATGCTGGATGGGCGGACACCAGTAAGAGACACTCGTCAGAATGTGCGGCGCCGGCCGGCGCGCCCGCCCCCCGGCGCTCCCGGACGTGCTCGGCTCTTTGGCCGGGGGTACAATGATGGGGTGCGTTGGTGGGGGCCGGTGTGAAAGGACTGGGTCACAGCCATGTTAGCGGGTGTCTTTGCACGGTCGGCGCTGTTCTTGGTTACTGCCTTTCCTCTGGTGGCGCAGCAACCGGGAGAAACCCGGCCGGCAGCGGCCGGTTCGGTGGCCCTGCCGCCGTTGCAGACCGTCGGCGGAATGCCGCTGGTCCAGGCGATCTTTCAGCGGCAGTCGGTCCGGCGGTTCTTGGACCGACAACTGGAGCCCGAGCAGATCGGTCAGCTCTGCTGGGCGGCCCAGGGCATCACCGATCCTGGGCGCGGTCGCCGGACGGCTCCCTCGGCCGGGGCGCTCTATCCTCTGGAGCTATACGTCGTATCCGCCAGCGGGGTCGAGCATTATCTCCCGGCCCAGCACGCCTTGGAACGCCACCTGACCGGCGACCTGCGCCGGAAACTTTCGCAGTCGGCGTTGTCGCAGGAAAGCGTGGCCGATTCGCCGGTGTGCTTCGTGATCGCGGCGGTCGTCGAACGCTCCGCAGTCAAGTATGGCGAGCGCGCCGAGCGGTATTGTTTCCTGGAGGCCGGGCACGTGGCCCAGAACATTCTGCTTCAGGCTACGGCGCTGGGGCTGGACGGCGTGCCGGTCGGGGCTTTTGAAGACCATCAAGTCGCGGCAGTGCTGAAGTTGCCGGCCGGCCAGCGGGTGCTTTACCTGGTGCCGGTCGGCTACGCGGCACCTTAGGGCCGACCAGTCTTCAGCGCGGGACTGCGGCGGGCGGTGTCCCGCCGGCTACCGGCCGAGCGGCCACTAGCTAGCGAGCCGGGATCGGGGCGTGTGGTCGTGCAGCACTCATCTGGCGGCTTGCTGCCGCCTGCTGAGCGGTGGCGGCACCATCATGGCCGGCCGGCCAGGTAGTCCGGTATTGCCAGCGGCGCTTGGGGCTCAGCGCATCTGGGCCGGCGTGGCCGGCTGGACGCCCTGTAAGCGCAGCGGCAGCTCCAGGCCGTTGGCCTCCAGGAGCTTCCGGTCCGATAACAGCTCCCGGGTCGGGCCGTCGGCGTGCACCTGGCCGTGGCACAGCAGCACCGTGCGGTCGCATAGGTCCCAGGCCAAATCCAGATCGTGCGTGGCCACGATCTGGGTCTTGTTCAGCTTGCCGAGCAGCTCGATGAGCATTCGCCGATTGCGCGGGTCCAGCCATGCGCTGGGCTCATCGAGCACCAGGATTTCGGGCTGGTAGCTCAGCACGGTCGCGAGGGCCACCAGCCGTTTTTCGCCGGCTGAGAGCCGTTGGGGCACTCGCTGCTCGAACCCCGGCAGCCCGACTGCCGCCAGAGCCTGTCGTACGGCGGCGCCGATGGCCTCCGGCGGCAGGCCCAGATGGAGCGGGCCGAACCCGACATCTTCAAGCACCGTGGGGCAGAAGAGCTGGTCATCCGGGTCCTGGAATACGTACCCGATTTGCCGGCGCACCGCCGCATGGTTGCCCGCCGAAACCTCCAGTCCGCAGATCCATACGCGGCCGCCGGTCGCCTTGAGCAGGCCATTCAGATGGAGCAGGAGCGTGGTCTTGCCAGCCCCATTGGGGCCGACCAGCGCCAGCCGTTGGCCGGTGGGCACTTCCAGGTCGACGCCGCGGAGGGCTTCGATGCCGTTCGGGTACCGATGAACGAGCCGCTCCAGCCGCACGGCCGGCGGAAAGCGAGTCGGACCCGGCGGGGAGCGGTCAACGCCCGCGGTCATGGTAGCCACCGTAGTCCGATGATAACCGCGATGAAGGTCACACCCACCAGAATCTGGGCTGGTTGGAACCGATCCCGCGGCAGAAGGAGCGAGCGGCCCTGATAGCCGCGCGCGGCCATCGCATCGGAGACGCGGAGGGCCCGGTCGTGGGCTCGGAGAAAGAATGCCCCCAGCAGGTTGGCGGCGGAACGGAATCCCACGCCGGCCGCAGTCCCGACGGTCCGGGCAGCCCGGGCATCCCACAGCCGGTGAAGTTCCGGCCGCAGCACGTACAGGTAACGCAGCATGAACGCGATCGCACCGGCCAGCACTGCGGGCAGGCCCAGCCCGCGCATGGCGGCGATCAGTTGGGCCTCCGGCGTTGTCGCCCATAGCAAACAGACCATCGCCAGGCACAGCACGGCGCGCACTCCGACCCGTTGGGCCGATTCCAGGCCCTGCTCGGTGATCTGCAACGGCCCCATCTGCCAGACTACCTGGCCGCGGCTGAAGAAGGGCAGCAGGCCGACCAGCAGCAGGATCAGGGGCAACGCGGCCGCCAAGCGCCTAAGAAACTTGCCCACTTCCGCATGGCCGAGCACCACCAGGATCAGCAGCATCGCACCATAGGCGGTGAGGACACGGGTATGACGGGTCGGGAGGCTGACGACCGACACCGCCCACACCAGGGCGCAGACGATCTTGATCCGCGGGTCGAGCCGCTGGAGCAGGGTCAGGGGCGGCTCGACACAAGTCAGGATTTTCTCATGCACTCCTCCGCTCCCTTACGGTCTGCGGCCGGGCCGGTGAAGTCCGTATCGGTCGGCATTCCGGGCAGCGGGCGCATGAGGAGTCGGCCGGCTCCCAGCGCTGCCAGAAACATTACCGTGGTCCCGATGCCCCCGGCCAGGCTGGTGCTGATCAGGCCCGACACTCCGGGCAGGGTGTAATCCGGCAGCAGTGCCACGACTGGCGCGGTCGCACCGGCCCGGGGAGCGGGGCTCGCTTGCACGGTCAGCGGGATGTCCTGCCCGCCTCGCTGCACTACGACTTGCAGCCACTGGCCAGGTGTCAGGTCGCATTGGCCGTCTGCGACGTCGATATGCAAGGCTGCGGCCGCGCTGGTCAGATCGCTGATCGGGCGGGAGTCGATGCTCCGTAGGATATCGCCGGGCATCAGCGGGCCGGCCTGCCGGTCGTAGCAGTGAGCGGCGACCACCCGGCCATCGGCCATGCTCAAGCGGACGCCGAGCGGGTAAGCCGGCAGCGTGACGAGCGAGCCGCCTTCAGCGGCCTGAGGCTCCTCGCGGAGGAATCCCTGTTGCTGCCCCACGAATTCCAGGCCATCGGGGTGGTCCCACCAGTGCGGCAGAAGTGAAAGACCGGTGGCGATCACCAGCGATCCAAGCAGACCGAGTCCGACTACGAGTCGGCCGGGGGCCGGTTGGGCCTGGCTGGTCGGTTGCCCGTACAGGAGGTCCGGCCGGGTCTTGATGACGAAGGCCACCACTCCGGCGGTGATAAGCGCTTCACCCACCCCGATGACCATATGGGTGAGCACCATGGCCGGCAGTGCCCGGTTCAGGCTGGCGGTTCCGGAGACGGCCAACTGAAGGCTGGCGAAGACGCTACCCAGCGGCAGGGAAACCCAGGCCGCGAAGAAGCTGGCGGCGACTACCCGGGCCGGCGCCTGTAGCGACCGACCGACCAGCAGCCGGTAGATGTAGTATGCCAGGCAGGTGCCGACCACGCCCATGTTGAAGATGTTGGGGCCCAGGACGGTGATTCCGCCGTCGCCCAGCAGGGCCTGAAAGATGATTACCGAGGCCATGACCACTGTTCCGGCCCATGGTCCCACCAGAATCGCGGTCAGGGTGCCGCCCAGCAGGTGGCCGGTGGTGCCCGAGCTGATCGGGAAATTGACCATCTGGCCGGCAAAAACGAAGGCCGCCAGAATCCCCATCATGGGCACCAGGCGGTGATCCGGGCGGCGCGACAGCCCGGCACAGGCGACTGCCAGCAGAACCGCGACCACCAGCCCGAAAAGCACGTTGATCGGCAGACTGAACAGGCCGTCCGGGGCATGCATGCCGAGCAGCGCTGGACCCACGGCGTGACTCCGCTTGTGGCCGGATGGGATTGCGGTAATACTAATGCAAGAATCGTAATACCGGATCGGCTGAAACGTCAAGGGCCGGTGCGGCCGTCGGAAAGTCGCGCAGCCTCTGCGCGGCCCCAGCCGACCGGGGCGTGCACTTGGTTTCCGGCGGCGCGAAACGACCACGGCGGTGGTCGACGGCGGACCAGAAGCCGAGGGCCGGGTGGCGTGGGGCGCGCAGCGCAAGGGAATGTTGTGGACTTCGGCTCTCACCGGTGCCGCGGGTCCGGCTCAGGGCTGCCGGCCGGTGCGGCGTGCCCCAGTCGACGCGGGCGTCAAGGAGAAACTGTCCATGTCGGACCTGGTGCGGATCAGCATTTCGCTGGAGGCGGACCTCGCACGTCGCCTGGCCGCTCTCATCCGCGGCAGCCGGTACGCCAATCGCTCCCAGTTCGTGCGCGATCTGATACGACGGCAGATTGTGGACCGGCAGTGGGCCGGGCGACGTCGACCGGCAGTCGGCACCATCACCCTGGTGTACGACCACCACGCACGTGAGCTGCTCGACCGGCTGATCGACGTGCAGCATCGACATGCGGCCCAAATCCTCGCCTCGACCCACGTGCATCTGTCTGGCAAGCTGTGTGCCGAGATGATCATGGTCCACGCCAGGCCGGATCGGATCCGAAAACTGGCCGACGAGCTGCGACAGCTCCGGGGAGTGCTTCACACAACGTTGGGTATGGCCGGCGCGAGCGGAGTCAGACACTGAATCAAGGGCGCGGTCATGGGCCTGCCGATCCCGGTCTAATTGCCCGCCGACCCGGCCGGGCGGGCCCGGGCCTGGGTCGGAGGCGTTTGAGGAGATCCCATGCGACACCTGATTGTATCCATCATTGGCGGCCTGGCGATGTCGGTTGCGGCGGCGTCGGACCGACCCACTGCCGCCCCGCTGGTCATCGACACGGATATGGGCCTGGACGATGCCGTCACCGTCGCCTTGGCCTTGCAGAATCCGCGTGCGGAGCTGCTCGCGATCGTCGCCGGCAGCGGTGCCAGCCGGGGCGGCTCGGCGGTAGAGTACCTGGAACGACTGCTGGATCGATTCAACCGGCGTGACGTCCCATTGTACGCGGCCGCGGAACCGTCGCCCGCCGGTCCGCAGACCGGGGCGTTTCCCCTGGCCGAAGAAGCCCTCAGCCATGCCCTGCCCGAGCCGGTTGAGCCATTCCGCCGGCCCTTCACGCCCGCCGCGTACGGCCGACCCGGGACCAGGGCCACCGTGCTGGCACTCGGACCGCTGACCAACCTGGCCGAGGCGCTGCGTAGCCGGCCGGAAATCGTCCGGCACATCGCGCGGGTGGTCATCAGCGGCCCGCCCGAGCGGGAGGCGAACTGGAACGCCCGATTCGATCCGGACGCCTTCGCCGCCGTGACGGCCAGTGGAATCCCATTGGCTTTCGTGATCTCCGGCAGCGCAGGCGGAAAGCCGGCGGCGTGGAAGACCGGCGAGCTGACGCTGGGGCCGGGCACCTCAATCGCCGAAGACTTCATCCGACGCCTGCTACAGCCGGCCGGGATTCGGGACCATTACACTGGCCGCCTGGGTACGTTCGGCGATGAACTGGTGTTCCTCCATTGGTCTGACCCGGCCGGGTTCGTCCCAACTGACCGGGAGAACGTATTCACGCCGCGCAGCCCCGAGTGCCTGCTTTCGCAGTTGACCAGCCTGCTGGACCAGGGGCGTCAAGCGCGTGGCCGAGTGGTCCTGGTCGACGGCCCTTTGCCGGATGAGATGCTCCGCGACGACCTTCGGGCTCGCAAGGGGGCGATCCTGGCCAAGAACGGCCCGGTCGAGTGGTTTGCTCAGCTTCTGCTCAGTGAGCTGCACCAGCATTTGGGGGTTTACTCGGTGATCGGCGTGAAAATGGGGCTGCGGGCCGCCGAACTGCTCAATGCTCCCCAGCACGCCACGAAAATCGTTTCGCGCGTCCCACCCCGGCCGCCACAGAGCTGCTTGAATGACGGCTTGATTGTCGCTACCGGATGCACACCCGGCCGCGGCCTGTTTTCCCATGTGCCCGACCCGGCGGGTCGGATCGCGGCCGACTTCGAGTACAACGGTCGAACCATCCGGCTGGAACTGAAAGCTGAGTACCGCGAGCGGATTCAGCGGGAGTTCCGGGCCCTCAGCGACGCGCACGAGCACGAAGAGGGCGATTATTGGGACGCCGTCGACAGGCTGGGGCTGGACATCTGGGAGAACTGGCATCGGCGAGACCTGTTCGAGGTGTCGCAGATCACGGCGCAGTGACCGGAACCTTCGAACTGCTCTTGCCCGCCGCGCCTGGCCGGCACGAGCGGGGTGGCGCGCCGAGTTCCCCGATTGTCAATCCGGCCGTCGCGTGTCACAATCTGACGCCACATGGTTGCGTGAGCGGCACTTTGCGTAACGAGGAGCGTCAAATGCGGCGGCTGGGCGTAGTGGTTGCTTTTACGGTGGGGCTGGGGGTGCTATGGGGTTGTCCGAAACCCAAGGAGACGCTGGAGGCGTTCAAGCCTCCGCCGGCCAAGGATTACGGCAAGCCGCTTCCGCCGGGAGCTCTGGCTCTGCGCAAGATCGATCCGCGAGATTACCCCGACTTCGGTCGCGGATTTGAGAACCGGGCCGGACTGGAGCAGGCGATCCGTCACAGCCTGGCTTACCTGGCTAAGCCCTCAAGCCATAAGTACTTCCCTTATGGCGACATTACCCACGAGCGGGCGGTGAAATCCCTGGAGCGTTTCCTGGACGTTTTGGCGGCCGCTCGCAGCCCCGAGGAACTGAATCGGGCGGTCCGCGAGCAGTTCGAGGTATACCAGTCGGTCGGCTGCGACGACATGGGGACCGTGTACTTCACGGGATACTACTGCCCGATTTTCGAAGGTCGCAAGCAGAAGGAAGGGCCCTTCCGTTACCCGCTTTACTCGTTGCCGCCGGATCTGGTGAAGGATGAAGAAGGTCAGGCGTTGGGCCGCCGGCTGCCGGATGGCAGGATCGAGCCGCGCTACCCGACCCGACGGGAGATCGAGCAGGGACGATTGCTGGACGGCCTGGAGATCGCTTACCTGAAAAGTGCGTTCGAGGCTTACGTGGTGACGGTGCAGGGATCGGCCAAGCTCAGGCTCGCGGATGGTTCAATTTTCGAAGTGGGCTATGCCGGCAATAATGGCCATAACTACACGCCGATCGCGATGGCCATGGTTAATGACGGAGTTATCAGACGTGACGAGGTGTCTTTGCAGACGCTCTTGCGCTACTTCCGGGAGCACCCGGAGCAAACGTATCACTATTGCTGGAAGAATGATCGTTACGTGTTCTTCCGGGAGGCCCCTGGCGGGCCGTACGGCAGCCTGAATGTGCCGGTGACCCCATTCAGGTCGCTGGCCACGGACAAACAGGTGTTCCCGCGGGCGTGCCTGGCATTCGTAACTGCTAATCTCCCAACGACTTCCGGCACTAGTCCCACCCAGGCTCCCTATGCGACCTTCGCCCTGGATCAGGATACCGGGGGGGCGATTCGGGCTGCCGGTCGGTGTGACATCTTCATGGGGGTGGGGCCGTCGGCGGAAGCGATTGCGGGACGGACCGGGTCTGAAGGGGCCTTGTATTACCTATTTGCCCGGTAGGGCAGGGTTCGGGAAGGCTCGTGAAAAAAAGGACGTCAGGGACTTGACGGAAGGGGGCCGATAGCAAAGAATGTAATAGCGTCATCCGTAGCCCTTTGGACCGTCAGGTGGCAGAGGGCATGAAGAAGAAACGAATGTAGACGCAACTACGGTCGGTCGAACGATCATTCGTTCGAGTTTCATCTTATCCATCTGGATCTTACCGACCGAGCGGAGCTGCGGGCGTTGAGGGTGCGCCCGCGGATTCGACCCCAACAGAGGGGTACCCAGATGGACAAGTACCAACTCCAACCGATTCGTGATCTCCTTGAGCAGCTCAAGCGCGGTCCGAGGCGTTTTCGCCTTGCGCAGCTTCTGAATATTGAATTCTTGCTCTCCGTCGTCGAGCTGGATAAGGCGTATCCGTACGACTTCGTTTGTCACAGCCTGACCGGATACCGCCCGGTAGCCAACGCCCCCGGCACCGCCGGGCTGCTGGATGGCAGCCGGTTGCTGCCTGACCTGGTCAGCCTGGCTGAAGACCTCAGTAGCGACGCCGGGCTTGCGATAAGCTCGTGGCCGGAAACCGTTTGCACGGTAACTGACCTCGCCCGGCGGTTCGACGTCAGCACCAAGACCGTGTTTCGGTGGCGCAGGCGCGGACTGGTGGGCTGGAGGTTCAAGTTCGCCGACGGGCGGCTGCGGCTGGCGTTCGCCGACCGGTGCGTCCGGCGGTTCGTCGCCCAGCACGTGGATGTGGTCACCCGCGGGAGCAACTTTTCGCAGCTCACCAAGGACGAGCGGCAGCAGATCGTGGCCCGGGCCCGGGAGCTGGTGGACACGGGTTATCGGACCGTCAACGCGGTGGCCAGGAGCATCGCGGGCCAGACCGGTCGGGCGGTCGAAACCATTCGGCTGATACTGAAGCATTACGACGAGGCGCATCCCGGGGCGGGTTTGTTCAACCGGTCGCCTTTACGGGTAGAGGCAGATGACCAGCGGCTGGCGGTCTGGGAGGCTTACCTGGACGGGGCCAAGGTAGAAGAACTGGCCCGGCGGTTCCAGCAGCCGGTGGCGTGGGTCTACGCGGCCATCACCCAGATGCGCGCCCGGGATTTGCGGGCCAGGAAAATCGAGTTCGTAGGGAGCCCGGACTTCGAGGCGCCGGATGCGGACCGGACGATTCTGCATCCGGCGCTTTCCGGCCCGCTTCGGCAAGAAATGTCGGCAGCCCAACGCGTTCCAGCCGGGTTGCCGCCCTATTTGGCGCATCTGTTTCGCATCCCGTTGCTCACCCGGGAGGGCGAACAGACGCTATTCCGTCAAATGAATTATCTGAAATTCAAGGCCCGGCGGCTCATCGAACAGCTCGACCCGGACAGCGTGCGGGCGGCCGAGCTGGATCGGATCGAGGCCCTGCTCGATCAGGCCGGCAGGATCAAGAACGAGATCGTGCAGGCGAATCTGCGGTTGGTGGTCAGCATCGCCAAGAGACACCTGGGACCCGGCGATGACCTGTTCGAGCTGGTCAGCGACGGCAACATCTCGCTGATGCGGGCCGTGGACAAGTTCGATTTCACTCGGGGCTTCAAATTCAGCACTTACGCTTCCTGGGCGATCATGAGGAACTACGCCCGGTCCATCCCCGAGCAGCGCCGGCACGCTGACCGATACCAGACCGGCTGGGACGAGCTGCTGGACAACTTCACTGCCTGTCGGCCGGTGGAGAACGACACCGAGCATCTGGCCGGCGTGCGCGGGGTGGTCGACCGCATGTTGGCGACGCTGGACGTCCGGGAGCGCGACATCTTGCGGCAGAGGTATGGGTTGGATGGGGGTGGCCAACCACGGACTTTGGAACAGATTGGCCGCGAACTCGGCGTGTCGAAGGAACGGGTCCGGCAGTTGGAGGCCCGGGCCGTGAGCCGGCTGCGGGGGGAGTTCGAGGCCGACCTGGAACGACTCTTGGGGGGTTAAACGAGCCTCCGAATGCTCCTCTCTCACGACCGACCCCGCCGACGGCCCGTGCGTCGGCGGGGCTCGTGTTATGGCGCCCCGAGGTAGCGGGGGCAACTCACGGGGCGAAAAAGCCAGGCCGGAATGGCAGTCATCGGAGGGCCCCCCGGGCTTCGATCGCAGACCGGCAGCCGGTGCGAGCCGGAGTACAGGAGCTGGCAGCGAACGGAAGGCCTCCGGCCTTGGGATCTGCTTAACTCGTGGTCGGCCCCTCGAGCGCCGAGGCGGGATTGGTCAGTCGCCGGAACAGGCGGGTGGCAGCGTCATAGTCGCGCTGGCTGAAGAACACGAAGATCACGCGCTGGATCGAGGGGTTGTGGGCCAGGAACTCCGCCGTGGTACGGAACGCGATCTGCGTGGCCTCATCGAACGGGTAGCCGTAGACGCCCGTGCTGATGGCCGGAAATGCGATAGTCTGGATGCCGTTTTCGATTGCCACCTCCAGTGACCGGCGGTAGCAGGAGGCCAGCAGCTCGGCTTCGCCCTTGCGTCCGCCGGCGTAGACCGGGCCGACGGTGTGGATGATATAGCGGGCGGGGAGTCGGAAGCCGGGGGTTATTTTGGCATCGCCGGTGGGGCAGCCGCCGAGTTTGCGGCAGGCGGCGTGGAGTTCCTCGGGGCCTGCCGCCCGATGAATGGCACCGTCGACCCCGCCCCCGCCGGCCAGGGCCGAATTGGCCGCATTGACGATCGCGTCCACGCTCAGCTTTGTGATGTCCCCCTGCTGAAGTTCGATCCGGGACCACACGTTGCCAGCCGACATGCCCGGTCTCCTCTCTGGCTTTTGGCACCGACCCATTTTCGGACGCCGCATTGTAGCACGGTCTTGCGGGAAGTCGTCCGGCCGCCGGACCGAATCGCAGCCTCAGGCGCTGAGAAGCTGAGGGCGGGAACGGAGCGGGGCAAGCACTACCGGAAGGCGCCCGGATCGCCTACCATTTCAGCTGACGCGGGGTTCCGCCTGGTGGAGAGTGGCCGCGTCGTTGTCAGAGGAGTATTTGAGCATGGCGGTGCCTAACGATCGCAAGTATTCGCAGACCCACGAGTGGTTCAAGGTGGAGGGGGACACGGTGACCATCGGGATCACCCAGTTTGCCGCCGACGAACTGACCGACATCACCTTCGTCGACCTGCCAAAGGTCGGCACGCGCCTGGAGGGGGGGAGCCACTTCGGAGAGGTGGAATCAGTGAAGGCCACCAGCGAGCTCTACACCGCGATCTCCGGGGAGGTGGTCGCGGTCAACCCGCGGCTGGCCGACTCGCCCGAATTGCTCAATTCCGACCCGTTCGGGGAGGGGTGGATGATCAAGGTGCGCTGCCCGGACCTCAGTCCGCTGGACAAGCTGCTGGACGGGCCAAGCTACGAACGGATGATCAACCGGTAATGATCGACGGCCCGGTCGAGTGGCGATCGGGCCTGTGGTCAGCATGAGCGGGTCGGCGTCCGCCGATCCGCAGCAGGAAGTTCTGATCTATGTCGCATACCTTTGAAAGCCAGTCGCTTCTCAACCCTTCGGATACGTTCGTTCACCGCCACATTGGCCCCAGCGATGAAGACATCCGGCAGATGCTGGGCCTGCTGGGATACGACTCGCTGGATGCTTTGACAGATGACACGGTGCCGGCGTCGATCCGGCTGGACCGTCCGCTGGACCTGGGGCCGCCGCGGGGGGAGCACGAGCTGCTGGCCGAGTTGCGGGCGATGGCCGGCAAGAACCGGGTGGTCCGCTCGCTGATCGGAATGGGCTACTACGACTGCATCGTGCCTCCGATCATTCAGCGGAACATCCTGGAGAACCCCGGCTGGTACACCCAGTACACCCCCTATCAGGCCGAAATCGCCCAGGGCCGGCTGGAGGCTCTGCTCAATTTTCAGACCATGGTTTGCGACCTGACCGGGTTGCCGCTGGCGAATGCCTCGCTGCTGGACGAGGGCACGGCGGCGGCCGAGGCGATGACCATGTGTCGGCGGATCAGCAAGGGCGAGCGACGGGGTTTCCTGGTCGCCGCCGACTGTCACCCCCAAACCATCGCCGTCGTGCGCGGTCGGGCCGGCCCGCTGGGAATCGAGATCCAGGTCGCGGACGTGGACCAGATCGACTTCGGGCGGGGCGATCTGTTCGGCCTGCTGCTGCAATATCCGACCACGGACGGGCGGGTTCGCGATTACACCGAGCTGATCGAGCGGGCCCATGCCGCCGAGGTGCTGGTGGTAATGGCCACTGATCTGCTGGCGCTGACCCTGCTCAAGCCGCCGGGCGAGCAGGGGGCCGACATCGCGGTCGGCTCCGCTCAGCGTTTCGGGCAGCCGCTGGGCTATGGGGGGCCGCACGCGGCCTTCATGGCCACCCGCGAGGAATACGTCCGGCAGATGCCCGGTCGCCTGATCGGGGTTTCCAGGGACGCTCACGGTCAGCCGGCTTACCGACTGGCCATTCAGACCCGGGAGCAGCACATCCGACGGGAGAAGGCCACCAGCAATATCTGCACTGCCCAGGTCCTGCTGGCGATCATGGCCAGCATGTACGCGGTCTGGCACGGGCCGCAGGGTTTGCGGCGGATCGCTCGGCGGGTGCACGGGCTGACGCAGGTACTGGCGGCGGGGCTGCGACGGCTGGATTTCAAGATCGGCAACGAACCCTTTTTCGACACGCTACGCGTCCGGCTGGGGCGGCGGAAAGCCGGCAGCGTCCTGGCCCGGGCCGCCAAGCAGGGGATCAACCTGCGGGACTACGGCGACGGCTCGATCGGGCTTTCGCTGGACGAGAAGTCCACCAAGCAGGAGGTGACCAGGCTGTGGGAAATCTTCGCCGGCAAGGGCACAGTTCCCTTTACGGTCGATGATCTGGCGGGGGCCGGCTCGGTGGTATATCCGGCACCTCTGGCCCGTACCAGCGAGTATCTCACTCATCCGGTTTTCAACAGTTACCACGCCGAGCATGAGATGCTGCGCTACCTGCACCGGCTCCAGGCCCGCGATCTGTCGCTGTGCAACTCGATGATTCCGCTGGGCTCCTGCACGATGAAGCTGAACGGGACCTCACTGATGCTCCCGATCACCTGGCCGGAGTTCGCCGACCTGCATCCTTTCGTGCCGCCGGAGCAGGCCGCCGGCTATGCCGAGATGCTGGCCGGTCTGGCGCGGTGGCTGATGGAGATCACCGGCTTCAAGGCGGTCTCCTTCCAGCCCAATTCCGGCGCGGCCGGCGAATACACCGGGCTGTTGGTCATCCGGGCCTACCACGCCTCCCGCGGGGAAGGCCACCGCGACGTGTCTCTGATCCCGGCCTCGGCTCACGGGACCAACCCGGCCAGCTCGGTCTTGGCCGGGTGCCGGGTAGTGCCGGTGGCCTGCGACGAGCGGGGGAACATCGACCTGGCGGATCTGAAAGCCCGGGCCCAGGAGCATCGTGACCGGCTGGCGGCCATCATGGTCACCTACCCATCGACGCATGGGGTCTTCGAGGAGGGGATACGCGAGTTGTGCGACATCGTGCATGCCAATGGCGGCCAGGTCTACATGGACGGCGCCAACATGAATGCCCAGGTCGGCCTGTGCCGGCCCGCGGACATGGGGGCCGACGTGGTGCACCTGAACCTGCACAAGACCTTCTGCATACCGCACGGCGGCGGCGGGCCGGGCATGGGCCCCATCGCCTGCGCCGACCATCTAGCGCCGTTCCTGCCGGGCCATCCGCTGGTCGGCAACCGAAGCGAGCAGGCCATCGACCCGGTTTCGTCGGCCCCTTACGGCAGTGCCGCCATTCTGCCCATCTCGTGGATGTATATCGGGCTGATGGGTGAGCCGGGATTGAAGAAGGCCTCCCAGGTGGCCATTCTCAACGCCAACTACATGGCCCACCGGCTCCGCGACCATTACCCGGTACTGTATGCGGGAAAGAATGGTCGGGTGGCCCACGAGTTCATCATCGACCTGCGCCAGTTCAAGAAGACCGCCCAGATTGAGCCGGACGACGTGGCTAAGCGGCTGATGGACTTCGGCTTCCATGCTCCGACCATGTCCTGGCCGGTGGCCGGCACGCTGATGATCGAGCCGACCGAAAGCGAATCCAAGGCCGAGCTGGACCGGTTCTGCGAGGCGCTGATCGCCATCCGCGAGGAAATTCGGGCCATCGAGGAAGGTCGCATGGACGTGGAGAACAATCCGCTCAAGAACGCCCCGCATACCGCGGCGGCGGTTTCCGCCACCGAGTGGAATCGTCCTTATCCGCGAGAGCAGGGGGCCTTCCCGGCTCCCTGGGTCAAGGAGCGCAAGTTCTGGCCCCCGGTCGGCCGGATCGACAACGTCTGGGGCGACCGCAACCTGTTCTGCACCTGTCCGAGCCTTCAGGAGTACGAGCCGCAGCCGGTTTCGCCCGGCTGACCGGAGCCTACGCTGCCGAAGTGTGACCAGACCGGAGCGGCGAGCTAGTTGTCGGGCGTGGGGCGCTGGCATGGCGGCCAGCGTCGCGGTCGTCGCGGCCTACCTGGCCGGGGGACTGGATTGGCTGGAGCTGAAGACGCTGGACTGGCGCTTCCTCTATGCCAACCGGGCCAGTGCCGACCCGCGGCTGATCTGCATCGACATCGACGACGGCTCGCTCGCCAAGGTCGGCCGCTGGCCATGGCCCCGGGATGTCCAGGCCGGGATCATCTCCGTCCTTGCCGAGCTGGGGGCCGGCGCTATCCTGTACGACGTTACGCTGACCGAGCCGGAACCGCTGCGGACCATCCTGCCGCGGCAGGCCGATCTGATCACCGACCCTATCCGAATCAACGCCCGGGATCTCATTCTGGCTCTGCCGGATCAGGAACTGCGGACCGCGATCGCCGATGCGGGCACGGTTTATCTGGCTTTCGATTATGCGTCCGGCCCGGCCCGGGTCGCCGAATCGCTTGGCCGACCCGACGACCAGATGCAGCGTTGGATCAAGGACTGGCTGGATGCTGACCCGCTTCGTTGGCGGCAGCCTGCGTCGCACCTCTACGATCAGGTTCTCGCCGCTCTGGGCCGCCACCCGGAAGGTGGAGGCTCGGCCGGCCCCGAAGCCGTCGCGATGGCTTTGCGGGCAGTGCTGAGCCGCGAGGCAACCATTCTCAGTAGCCTGGGATTCAGCCTGAGTTTGTGGCCGGTGGGTGACATCAACCCGGCGTACTTCCCGCATGCCCGGGCGGCTCGGCGGTGCGGCTTTGTGGTAGCCGAGCCGGATCACGACGGCGTGCTCCGCCGGATGCGCCTGCTCGTCCAGTATGAGGGGCACGTTCTGCCGCAATTGGCGTTTGCCGTGGCATTCGACCAGCAACGCTGGCCGGCGATTGCCAGGTGGCGACAGGCGTCGAGCCTGGGCCGGCGGATGTTCGAAGTTCCTGGCGGATCACCCCGCATTCAGATCGACGATCAGGGACGCGTCCTGGTACCCTGGCTGCCCCAGAGGGACTGGACCCGGCAGTTCGGTCCGCATATACCCGCCGACGCGCTCTGGCAGGTCTGCGATCGGCGGCAGAGCCTCCGCCACAACGATGAGCTGATCGCCAACGTTTTGAGCCAGTTACTGGAGGCTGGGCAGCTCACCGAGCACCGTCAGTATGCCGAGGACCTTCGGCAGATTCTGCGGCTGGAGGATGAGCTGCGACAAGCACGGTATCGCGATGATTCGGCGGCCGTCGACCGGTTGCGGAAAGGCCTGGCCGACTACGGCCGGCTCCGCGCCGAAGGCGAGTCGAAGCTCCGGGTCGCGCTCACTGCTCCGCTCGCTGCTAGCGTGCCGGCTGAAGCCGGCGCCTCCCCAGCCTTGAGCGAGCTTGCCTGGACCCTGGATCGGGCTTTGGCGGCCAACGCCGACTATCGGACCGAGCTTGACCAACTGCTGGCCCGGCTTCGCCGGCTTGTGGCCGGCAAAATCTGTCTGGTCGGCTACACCGCCACCGCTTTGGCGGACATGACGCCAATCCCGACCTGCGAGCGGGCTCCGGGAATCATCGCACACGCGAATCTGCTCAGCGGACTGCTCAGCGGACAAGCCGTGGGCTGGACACCGACCTGGCTCAACGCTTTGCTGGCCCTGACGCTTGGTGCGGTCGCGACCACGGCCAGTGTGCGCTGGTCGCCGCGCGGGGCGGGCGCGGGGGTGGCCCTGGCAGTGGCCGTGTATGCCGGGGTTGCCGGGTGGCTGAGTTTCTATGCATGGATGTGCTGGGTCGCCGTGGTGCCGGCCAGCCTGGCCGCGGCCGGGGGCTATCTCGTCGTGGCGTTGTACCGTTACTTCTTCGTGGATCGTGAGCGGCGGCAGCTCGCTTTGGCGTTGAGTCAGTACACTTCGCCGACCCTGGCCCGCCGGATGGCCGAGGATGCCGCTTTGTGCCGCCGGGCGGAGACCCGCGAGGTCACCGCTCTGTTCACCGATCTGGCGAACTTCACCTCGATCTCGGAGCGAATCGGGGCCGAACGAACCCAGCGGCTCTTGAACCGTTCGCTGGGATGCTTCAGCGACGTGATCATGCGGCACGAGGGAATGGTCAACAAGTTCTTGGGAGACGGGGTCTTCGCCTTCTGGAACCCGCTTATCTACCCGCAGCCCGACCATGCCCGCCGGGCTTGCCAGACCGCCATCGACCTTCTGGCCGCCCTCCGCGAACTCACCCGGACCGGATCGGGAGCTGACGAGGCGTACGGGGAGCTGGTTCTCCGCATCGGCGTGGCCACCGGCTGGGCAGTTGTCGGCCCCTGCGGCTCCGAGCGGAAGTACGATTACACCTGCATCGGCGACTCGGTGAACGTCGCAGCGCGGCTGGAATCGGCCAACAAGTTCTACGGCACTCGCGTGCTGATCAGTGGCGTCACGTACCAGCAGGCCGGCCCGGATTTTGTCGTCCGGCCGCTGGGGGCCGTGCAAGTCAAAGGCAAAAGCCACGCGGTCGCGGTCTACGAACTCCTGGGCCGGGCCGGCGAGGTGGCCGATGACTGTTTGACCTACGCTGAGCGGTTCGGGCGGGCAGTGGCCGCGTTTCAATCCCGTCGCTGGTCTGCGGCCATCGAGCTGCTGGAAGGCTGCGCGCGGAGCCGGCCGGACGACCTCGCGGCTGCCCACTACCTCGAGGCCGCCCGACGCTACCGGACGGCCGAGCCGCCCGAGGACTGGAACGGGGCCATCGAACTGACCGTCAAGTAATCCTGCCGACCGCCACGCGACGGGTCGGTCGCGGTAGGTTATTCTGCTGCCGGTGCAGGCGGAACTAGGCCAGGAGGAATCGGAATGCCGGGCTTGCCTTTGCGGCTGGATTACTCAAACGCGTTGGACTCCGCGATCGGGCCCACCCACGGCTTGAGCTTGGAGGAGATCAAACGGGCCGAGCGGGCGGTACGGGACGTGGTTCGGCGGATCGAGCACCAGCGCCCCGCGGGTCAACATCGGTACCGCGACCTGCCGGGAGACGGCCAGATGCTGAAGCTGGTTCGGGCGGCAGTTCGACGGTATGCCGGCCGTTTCGAAAACCTGGTGGTTCTCGGGATCGGCGGCTCGGCCCTCGGGAACGTCGCCCTGCATACCGCACTCAACCCGCCATACTACAACCTCATGCCTGAACGGGCCCGACGCGGGCCGCGACTTTTCGTGATGGACAACATCGATCCGGTGCAGTTCGGCAGCCTGCTGGACCTGCTGGGCTCCGGGTTGCGGCGCACGTTGTTCAACGTCATCAGCAAATCCGGCGAGACGGCGGAGACTGCCGCCCAGTTCCTCATCGCGCGGGACTTGCTGTGTCGAAAGTTGGGCCCCGGCTCGCTGGTCCGGCATGTGATCGTCACGACCGACCCGGAGCAGGGCGTGTTGCGTCGCTTGGTGCAGGCCGAAGGGTTGGACTCATTGCCCGTGCCGGCCGGCGTCGGCGGCCGCTTCAGCGTCCTGTCCGCGGTCGGGTTGTTCTCGGCCGGTCTGTGCGGAATCCGAATCGGGCGGGTTCTGGCCGGGGCTGCGGAGATGGGACAGCGCGTCGGTCATGCCAGCATCCGGACCAACCCGGCCGCGATGCTGGCTTTGCTGTTGCACGCCTTCTACGTCCGCGGCAAACGGCTCCACGTCATGATGCCCTACAGCTTCCAGCTCAAGGATCTGGCGGATTGGTACCGGCAACTGTGGGCCGAAAGCCTGGGCAAACGGCAGGACCTGACCGGCCAGCCTACCTGCGTCGGTCCTACACCCATCAAGGCCCTGGGAACCACCGATCAGCATTCGCAGGTCCAGCTCTACCGCGAGGGACCCGCCGACAAAGTCTTCATCTTCCTGGAGGTCGAGCAGTTCGCCCGAGACGTGCCCATCCCGCGGCGGCGTGGAATACCCGAGGAACTGGAGTACCTTCAGGGCAAATCCCTGGCGGCCTTGCTCAGCGCGGAAAAGCGGGCTACCGAGTACGCGCTGGTCGCCAGCCAGCGGCCCTGCCTGACGCTTCGCTTTCCGGTCGTCAGCGAGGAGACTGTCGGCCAGTTCATCATGCTCTGGGAGGCGACGACCTCGATCACGGCCGGCCTGCTGAATATCAACGCTTATGACCAGCCGGCGGTCCAGACCGGCAAGGACTTCACCTTTGCCCTGATGGGCCGGAAAGGTTACCAGGCCCAGGCGGAAACCCTCCGGCAACTGGCCGGCCGGGGCCGGAAGCATCTGGTTTAGCGGTCAGCAGGAGGCCCCCGGGGAGAAGGCGGCGATCATGCGACATGCGGTAATCATGGCTGGCGGGCCGGGGACACGCCTGTGGCCTCTCAGTCGGCGGGGTCGCCCCAAACAGCTTCTGCCTCTGTTCAACGGCCGCTCGCTGCTCCAATTGGCCCGGCACCGCTTGGAGGACCTGTTCCAACCCCGGCAAACCTGGGTAATTACGTCCGCCGCCTATCTGGACCAGGTCGCCGAGCAGTTGCCGGATCTTCCGCGCGAGAACCTGATCGGCGAGCCGCTCAGCCGCGACACTGCCAACGCCATCGGCCTGGCCGCCAATCTCCTGGCGCTGCGGGATGCGGACGCGACCATGGCAGTCTTCACCGCTGACCACATCATCGACCCGCAGGATCGGTTCGCCGCGGCGATTCGACTCGGGCTGGCGGCGGCGGAACAGTCACCCGACAGTCTGATCACCTTCGGCGTCCAGCCCCGGAGCCCCCATACCGGTTATGGCTACCTCCTTCGCGGCCAGCCGGTCGCCGACCGAACCTATCGCGTCACGCAATTCAAGGAGAAACCCACGCCCCAGGTCGCGCAGGAGTACGTCACTAGCGGCCAGTACCTCTGGAACAGCGGAATGTTCGCTTGGCGCGCTTCAACCATCCTGCGGGAACTGGGCCGTCTGTTGCCGGAGAATGCGGACACCCTCCGCCGGTTGGCCGCGGAGTGGGATCGCTTGGCCGGCACGCCTGCGGCGACGGAGCGATTCAGCCAGCTTCACAGAATTTCTATTGATTATGGCGTAATGGAGAAAGCGACCAGTGTCCTGGTGGTCGAGATGGATTGTCGGTGGATCGACGTGGGTTCCTGGGCCGCCGTCGCGGCTTTACACGAACCCGATCAGGCGGGGAATGTCCACATCGCCGCCCAGGCACTCACGGTGGATGGGACCGGCAACCTGCTGGTAGGCGAGTCCGACCACCTGATCGTCGCCCTGGGGGTAAGTGACCTGGTGGTGGTCCACAGCCCGGATGCTACTCTGGTCTGTCGGCGTGATCAGGCCGAGCGACTTAAGGAGCTGGCCGCTCTGCGGGTGGCTCGCTTTGGGCAGCGATTCGAATAGGCTTTCGGGCAAGGTGGGGGCCAGTCGTCGTCTGGCTGTAGGTGGCGTTCGTCAAGCGACTGCGGCGCGGCCGGCAACGTCCCGATAAATCTGCAAATGTTGCCAAGCGTCACCAATAACTATCCGGGCTATGATGTAGCCGGTAGACGCCACCCAAGTGTTTTATAGGACGCAGCTTAGATGGATCGGTGGGTAATTTGTCAACCGGCGATGATGCCGAGACGCGACATGCCGGCGGCCGGCTCCGACCTACGGAAAGCCAAGTTCGACCGTTAAGTCTTTTAACGCTCGTAACCTGCATACGTCTCGGAAAACGCGCACGGATTCAATGCACACGGCACCGATCTTGCTCTTACAAGCTGTCAAGTTCCTCCCGGTGCCTTCCGGAGGAAGAGGCGAGAGGACCGTGTCGGCTGTGACTTCGGGCGGGGAGGCCCGGCACGGGTGCGCCCCCGACTGCGGGCAGTAGCAGGAAGCGAGAGGCGCGCAGACGCACCGAGGACGGAAAGGGCTCGCATCGGGCGGGGGCGGTTATGGCGGCTCGCAGCGAAGGAGTCGTCGCGGGCCGTAGGTTTTTAGCCCCCGGCCGGCTCTGGTCGCGAGACAATCCGCGCCAGCAACTCGACGCAAGCCAGCAAATCCCGGCGGTTGTGCTCCAGCACGGGGCGAAGTGGAACCGGGTTGCCAGTCCGATAAAAGTGATGAAAAAGGTCGGGCACGTCGCAGCCCGGCACGTCGCCTACTCGACGCCGACCAAGCACGTACTGCTCCAACGTGGTCAGCCGGTGGTCCGGCAGGCTGCGCCGCCATCGGCGTCTGGCACCGTGCAGCAGGTCGATGTGGATAGTCGGTCCGGGCAACGGCACGCCGTGGACCGTCGCCCGGTCGCGCAGCGCCGGTTCGTCGAAGCTCTTGCCGTTGAATGTGATCCACGTGTCGCGGTCGCGCAGGATTTCGGCCAAGGCTGACAGTATCGCCTGTTCTTCGGGATAGTCCCTGGCCAGGAGTTGTCGTACGGTCAGGGTGGGGCAATCCAGGGGCAAAAGGCCGATCAGAAACACCGGCATGCCGGCAAGCCCCCCGGTCTCGATGTCCAGTACGACGGCCCGCCGGGGCTCGACTACCAAAATCTGCCCGCCGGTATCTTGGTACCGCAGGCGGCGGACGGACGACCGCCCGGCAAGCCATTCCGCCGCCGAGGTCGCGTCGGAAGGGGTTTCGACCAGCCAGCAGGCGTGGTTGCCGACCCGGATTTCCGCTCCGCCGAGGACTTCTTGAAGGGTTCTGGGCGCCGGCGAGCCGGGCCGGCGTGGCTGGCGGTCGGGCGAGCTGCGCCCGGCCACCTTGAGCTGGTCAAGCTGTCGACGAATGTCGCTCATCATCGTGGGCTTTGCACGGGAGCCGGGAGATATCACCGACCCGCCTCCACAGCATAGCGGCGGGTGGGCGCAAGCGCAAGTCAAGCTGACCGGGAGCCGATCGCCGAAGCGCCGTGCCCGAGTTGAACTGTAATCGGGACGGCGGCGGCGCGGGCTCACTGCTTCGCACCGCCGCAAGTCTCCAGCTCATGGTATAGCGAATCCCGTTCGACCGGCTGGCAGCCGGCCCCGGCGATCAGCCGCCGAATCTGCGGCACGGTAAGTTGCTGGCGGTTTCCGCCCCCCGCCTGCGCCTTGGTGATGTCATACCAGACCACGGTCCCGTCGAAGTCATCGACGCCCCAGTTCAAGGCCACCTGGGCCAGCTTGGGCGAGTGCATCACCCAGAATGCCTTGATGTGCGGGAAGTTGTCCAGCATAAGCCGGGCCACCGCCATGGTGCGCAGGTCGTCCAGTCCGGTCGGTCCGGGCAGGTGGGCCAGGGGGGTGCCGTGAGGAATGAAGGGCAGCGGGACGAAGCATTGAAAGGCGGCGCGGCGCTCCCGGAGCGAAACATCCTGATGCTGCCGCAGTTCGAGCAGGTGCGTCAATCGCTCTTCCACTGATTCAATGTGCCCGTAGAGCATCGTGGCGTTGGAGGGGATTCCCAGCTCGTGGGCCACGCGGTGGACGTCGAACCAGTGCTGCGCGCCGATTTTGTTCTTGAAAGCCGCTCGGTGCACGCGCTGGTCGAAGATTTCGGCTCCGCCGCCCGGCAGGCTGTCCAAGCCGGCTTCTCGCAGGGCGCTGAGCACCTCGGCGATGCTTCGGCGCGGCGGCAGGCGGGCAAAATGCACGATTTCGACGGCGGTGAAGGCTTTGATATGCAGCCTGGGGCACTCCTGCCGAATGGCCCGGCACAGGTCGGTGTAGTAAGAGAACGGCAGCTTGGGATGCAACCCGCCGACGATGTGGACCTCGGTAGCGCCCCGCTGGGCAGCCTGGCGGGCCAAAGCCGCGATCTCCTCCACCGAGCGAACGTAGCCATCGGTGGCGGGCCTGCCGAAAGGCCGGGCGAACCCGCAGAACCTGCACTGGAGGACGCAATAATTTGTGTAGTTGATGTGCCGGTTGACGTTGTAGAACGCTTTGCGGCCCCACCGCCGCTCCCGGACCAGGTTGGCTAGCTCTCCCAGTGTGAACAGGTCGCGGGTCGCATACAGGGCCCGCCCGTCCTCCAGGCTCAGTCGCTGCCCGGCGAGCACTTTCTGGCGGATCGGCTCGAGGGCGGGGTCGCCAATGATCCTGACCTGATCGGCCACTTCTCCTCTCGATTGCCTGCGCCCTGGCTTTGCTCCCTGGCAGCCCGATCGGGCGTCCGCCGGATCGGACGGATCGGCGGCGCGGGCTCAGGGGGCCGGGCCCAGCTTGTCACTACGCCCGATTGTACTTACCGGCGGACAGCTTCGGCATGGGTTCGGCCGGAGCGGGATCACCAGGCGTAGATGATGCGGCCGCGCCGGCGGCGTGGCCGGACCAGGGTTCCGTCCTGCAAACAAAGCCGGCGCCATCTTGTCGGGGCGACGTGCAGCCGCAGTTGGGCGGACTGGGGGCAGACCACCTCGATCGGTCGGTCCAACGGAGGCGATATCGGCAGCCGGACTATGGCTCGCCGGGTGCATTCCAGGAAGGGCCGGCCTTCTTCCCACACGCGCAATCGGTCGTCGAGTTGGACGTCGAAAGTCCGGCCGCCGAGCCGCAGACTGCGCAGGCCGGCGTCGGGGAAGTGTACCGACCCGAAGCGCAGGTACCCGGTCGGTTCCAGGTCGGCCAGTTCCTGCACGGCCACCAGGACCAGCAGTCCGCCCCAGTGATAAAGTCGAGCCGCGTTCCACACGTCGCCGCCCTGGCCGGTCTGGGCATTGTAGTTCTCGTAGACGCCCCCATCCCGGCGCCAGTTGAGCATGAAAAGCTCCAGGCTCTTGGCGGCCAGCTCGGCGGCGACCGCATCGAAGCGGTAGCGGCGCAGCCCCTCGGCCACCAGAAAGTTCAGCGGCCCCCAGATGCGGCCTCGCCAGTAGTCGTTGTCCTGGTAGGCGGGGTCGGAGCGGGCGATGGACGGTATCACCCACTGCCCCCAGAACTCGGCCGGATTGAGCAGATGCTGCTCGATCATCCGTCGTGCGCGGTCGGGTGGGGCAACGCCGGCGGTCAGCGGGAAGAATGAGGTCGGGGCCCACCGCCGGGAGAAACGGCCGTCCCAGTGGCGGTTGCAGTAAATGCCATTTTCCTCGTCCCAGAGCTGCCGGTTGATGCGTGCGGCCATGGCTTCATGTTCCGACCAGAATCGGGCCGCATCCGTCGCCTTACCCAGCACCTCGGCCAGCCGGGCCAGCGACTCGCAATCCATCGCGTAGTAACTGTTCAGAGCAACGTCATCCAGCTCCAGGGTGTGCGACCGGTCGTTGAACTTAACCCCGTCGAACAGCGGCGAGTTGTCCAGGCCGGACTCGTAAATCGCGGCCTGCCGGCAGTGCTGGAGCGTTTGGTTATAGGGTACCAGTTGGGGGAATTCATACGCGACCGGGTCCGAACCCCAGGCCAGCAGGCCCACCCCGCGGCCATCACGATGCCGCATCCAATACTCGTGCCAGCGGCACAGCTTGGGGTAGATTCTCGACAGCCAGGCTCGGTCTGGCGCCAGGCACTGGGTCTTCCAAATCGCGTACGACCCCAGTGGGGGCATCGAGCGGTCGCGCGAGACCGCTCCATGCGCCATATAGTAGTTGGGCACATGTCCCAGCTCATCAATTGCCGCGCTGACCGCCTCGAAGTTCAGTCGGCCCAGTTCCGGAGACTGGCACGAAGCCATTATCCCCGCCAGGTACGTGTCCCAGCAGAAAACCAGTACGCCTTTCCAATCGCGGCACCAGTCGCGACTTACCGGCGTGGAAACCAGTCGACGACGCGTGTCGTACAGGGTGTTCCAGGCGACCGCCTGCATCATTGCCCCCGGCGCCTGGGCTAGAGCGCCCTGGCCCTCGAGCGCCCGGGTCGGTCTGGCTGGTGATCTAGGCCGGGAGGCTCGCTGAGCGGGCGAGGGGCGGATCAGCACGCTGGCTGGTCGGCCGGGCCGGCCGATCGCATATGGCTCGGCTATGTTTACGAAGTATTCTCTCGGCCAGTTCGCATTCCTGAACCGAACCTCGCAGCCGGCGAAGCGGCCTCGAGTTGGCGAAGCCCGGCTCTCCGTTTGACCAACCGGGGCCACGAGAATGAACACAATTCGCTGGTGGGTCGGTTCCAGCGGGGTCACCGTCAGCCTGAGAGTCCGGTCGCGCTCCTGGGCTTCGGCCCGATAGGTGACGGCACCGGCTTTGAACTCCAGACCAGCCGGCAGACCCAGCGGGGCGTGCGGTCCGAGCCGGGTCACGTCCTCCCACCGGAAGCGGTCATAAAGCTTGCCGATCTTCTTGCTGTCGGCTGCCGGCGGCGGCACGGTCTCATCCCAGACCGCATATTGGACGGTGATCACGAGCCGGCCTCGACTGAGATAGACCAGCCGGTTGAACCCCTGGAAATCCCACGTGTTCCACCCGGTCGGCCTGTGTATCGTCTTCATGGGGCACCGCCCAGCCGCCCGTACGGCCGGGGTTCGGCCGACCTGAACCTGTCGCGCAGGGGTTCCGGCATGGCGGCGGCCGCAGAGGCGGGTCGCCCATGCCAGGTAGGTATAGAATGTCGATGGCAGAACCGGAGCCGAAAGTGACCGGCCAAGGCAACCGTGTCAATCCTGGAGAACCGTGGCCGCCTGGCCGAGCGCGGTCGGTGCCTTTCCTGCGTCGGACGGCCTTGTACCCCGATCTGTACACGTGGTATCTGTTCGTCTCGGCCCTGGACATCCTTTTCACTTGGCGGGTACTGGTGGCCGGGGGCACCGAGCTGAACGCCTTGGCCGACTGGATCATACGCCGGCACGACGTTTACGGCATGGTCAGTTTCAAGTTCCTTACCGTGGTGCTGGTGGTGCTGATTTGCGAGGTGGTGGGTCGTCGTCGATACCAGACTGGCAGGAAGCTGGCCCGTTGGGCGGTGGCGATCAGCACGCTGCCGGCCCTGGTCGGAGCGGCCCACTTGTTGCGCATCGCCATGGGTATCAGCGGGCACTGAAGCGATTGTGCGAGCCCCATTCATGGACCCCTCAATCCTGCGGCTGATTGATGCCAACGTCAACCGGTCGCGGGAGGCGCTGCGGTTGATCGAGGACTTCGCCCGGTTCGTCCTGGACGACGCCGATGCGGCGGCCGCCGCCAAACGCTGCCGGCATCAGTTGCGGTCGATCGTCGAGGCGGTTGGCGCCGGCGGCCTGCTGGCGGCCCGCGATATCCTGAGCGACGTCGGCCGCGGCACCAAAACCGACAGCGAGACCCATCGGACCTGCGAGGAGGAGGTCGTCCGGGCGGCCTTCGGCCGGCTCAGCGAGGCGGCTCGCGTGCTGGGAGAGTTCGCTAAGCTGCTGGGGCCCGCCCCGGCGGCCGTTGCGGAAAGCGTGCGCTACCAGGCCTACGAGCTGGAGCAGAGGATCATCCTGCGCGGAGGGTTACGCCGACGGTTCCGGGCCGTCCGGCTGTATGTGCTGATCACCGCCTCGCTGTGCCGCGGCCCGTGGCTGGAGACGGCGGCCGCAGCCCTCCGCGGCGGAGCGGACTGCCTTCAGCTACGCGAAAAGGCGATGCCGGACGGCGAGCTTCTTCGCCGGGCGCGCCAGTTGCGTGCTCTGACTTGCGATCATGGGGCGATGCTGGCGATCAACGACCGGCCCGATATCGCCCGGCTGGCCCGGGCCGACATCGTGCACCTGGGGCAGGACGATCTGCCGGTCCGGGAGGCCCGGCACATCGCCGGCGCCAACCTCCTGGTCGGAAAGAGCACCCATACACTCGAGCAGTTCGACGCCGCGTGCGCCGAAGAGCCCGATTACATCGCCGTCGGCCCCATTTTCCCGAGCGGAACCAAGCCTCAGCCGCACATTGCCGGGCTGCCCACGCTGGCGGCGGTGCGACCAAGGACCGACCTGCCCCTGGTCGCGATCGGCGGGATCACTGCCGCTGACGTGGCCCAAGTCCGGTCGGCCGGCGCAGACTGCGTGGCCGTGTGCGCCGAGGTGATCGCCGCAGACGACGTCGAGGCGGCCGCCCGTGCCCTGCGGGCCGCAGCCGGCTGAGGTTCGCGGGGAAGCCTGCCGACCGGCCACTTCAACCCGCGCTTAGGGTCGGCATCCGCCGACGGCCGCCGGCTCGCGGTCTGCTCGTCCAGCTTCAAGGCTCCGTGAACCGGACCCGGTACAGCAGGAACGAGTCGGCGGCATCAACGAACTGGAACCGATTGGGGAAGGTCCGAAGCTGCTCGGCCAGCACCGCCCAGTAGCTGTTGTTCCGCTTCTCCAACGTGACCAGGTGGGTGACTCCCGTGCGGCGAAGGAAATCGACCCAGCGGGTCTGATGGTACCGCAAGTCGGCAGCCAGCATGCCCGGGGTGGTAACCCGCCCGCACTGACTGAACTTCCGGTCGGGCGCATAGCGGAGGGAGACCGGATCGTCGGCGGGAGAAGGCGGCACGAAGGTCCGACCGGTCCGCAGATGCATGTAAGGCGCGTAGGGGCTACTGATGATCGCCTCCGGCGGCGTTTTGGCCCGGAGCAGCTCCACCAGGGCCTCGCGCTGGCGGTTATCTTCCTTGAGCTGGACGACCGCCTCCGGGTTGGGGCGCAAGGCCGGTATGACCCGCAACAGCGTCAGCACCATGACCACTGCCATCACCACCCGGAAGCCGGCTCCGGCACCGGGAACCTGCCCGGACCAGCGGTCGGTGACCAGCGGCTGCTGAGGGCCCGGCTCTTCCGGAACGTGCAGCCAGCCGGCGAAGGCCGTCACCACCTGGTACAGGCTGCCGAGCTGGAGGGTTGTCAGCAACGGCAGAAGCGGCACCAGAAAACGGCTGGGGCTGAAAGGCCAAAGCAACATCAAACCGAAGGAGAAAAGCAGGTACAGATGAATGACCGGCTGACGGCGGTCCCACGTCAACCACAGCCCGCCGACCGTCAGGACGCCCACCACCAGCATGCCAACGTAGATCGGCAGGGCCGGCCCCAGCCCACCCTTCAAACAGGCGTTGGAGATCGAGTCCGGGTCCAGGTTGCCGAAGGCCTCCAGCCAGCTCAGGGCCAGCTCTGAGATGTTGTGGTAAGCGACCCACGCTAGCGTGCGGAGATCGGTAACCACCCAGGCGCGGTAGTCCAGGTCATACCTGAGTCCGCTGGCGGCCGGCAGGTTGGCGTTGAGCGACCCGGCGTACACGCACCAGGCCTGCCAACCGCCGACGGCCAGGAGCGCGATCAGGACCGCCAGCCCGACTTGCTTCCACGCCCGCCTTAGCAAACAGCCAACCACCACGGCTGCCACCAGGGTCACCCCGATCGATCGAGTCAGGTAGGCCGCGCCGGCCAGTACGGCACCGACGGCTACCTGAACTAAGCCAGGCTCGCCCGGCTGGTCCGTCGACCGTTCGGATGGCCTCCCGGCCAGCACCCACAGCGCAGCCAGGGATACCAGCATGTACAGCGGTTCGGACATCGCCCCCGGCAGAATGCTCAGCGTCTGAAGGCAGAGAAAAGCCAGCACCACCCCTGACCCGCCCAGCCAGCCCGGCAGCTTCCACGTCCGGCACATCAGCCGATAGGCGATCCAGGAGCCTACCGTCCACAGCACAATGTTGATGACCTGAACTGCCAGGATATTGCGGGGGAAGTTCGGGAAAATGCGCCAGACTGCCGACAGCAGTAGCGGAAACAGAATCGGGTACTTGGTCTGATATGGTTGGCCGGGGTACTCGATGTGCCGGTAGCCCTTGCCCTCGGCCAGAGCCTTCCCAGTGGCCAGGTACACGCCGTCGTCCAGGTAGGTACCGACGATCGGGGGGTAGGTCAGGGCCCCGTACACGCCGATTGCTGCGCAGCCCGCCAGTGCCAGGAGCACCGCCAACTCGGTTCGCCCGATGAATCTCCGACTGGTCGGGTCCTGGCTGGTCATGGTCGAAGTCCGAAGCTTGGTCGCGGTTTCGCCCTCAGGATATCAACGTTACCGGGCGCCTGGCGACCCGGCAAGGTCGTCGGCACGCAGCGATAAGCTGTACAGACTGTATCGTCCACGGCTGGCAACCAGGCGAGCCTGGGGCGGTTGGGATCGGCACAGGGGTTCGAAGGCTGCCCAGTAGCTCTGGTAGCGTCGGTCCAGCGGCACTACGAAGTCGGCCCTGGTATTACGCAAATAAGCGACCAGATGCCGCTGGGCATGCTCCCGATCAGCCCGGGCCATACCCGGCGTCACCACCCGGCCACACTGGCTGAACTTCCGATCCGCGGGATAGTAGACTGAAACCGGATCGTCGTGCGGCAGGGGCGATATGACCTTGCGGCCGGTCCGCAGGTGCAGATATCCGGCGTCATTGGCACTGATCACCGCCTCCGGAGGCGTATGTGCCAGCAGCAAGGCGACAGCTTCCTCGCGGCCGGCCAAGTCCAGCCCGCCCGGCGTGCCGATGTCGCAACCCCAGCCCAGCAGAGGCCGCAGACGCGCGCAGCCGAGGCCGGCGGCTATGAGTATCACAACGATCGCGGCTGCTTCCTGGCCTCCGACGCCCCTGGCTTCCCGTCGCGACTGAGCGGCTCTCGGGGCCCGCCAAACGCTCACCAGGCCCGCGACCGGCTTTGCCAGCCTCGTCATGATGAAGAACATCCCCTTCAGTTGGGCGGCGAGAATGAGCGGGAGAATCGGCAGCACGAACCGCGTGGGCGGAAACGGCCAGATCAACACCAGCCCGCAGTACAACAGAAGGTATGAGTGCCCGGCGGCAGAACGCCGGCTCCTTGTGGCGGCCAGTCCGGCAGCCAGCGCCGTCGCGCTCAAAATCATTCCCGCGTAAAGCGGCCAGGCCTTTATGGGACCGCCGCTGAGCAGATTGGCGATCTGGTCGCCGGTCCACAGTGGTGCCAGAAGCTCGCAGAGCGTCAGCCCCAGGTCGGATAAGTTGTGATAGGCGACCCAGGCCAGCTTTCCGATGCCCGGAAACCAGGTCCAGTAGTCGAGTTCATACCGCAGGGCCTGGGCAGCCGGGTTGAGAGCATTTTCGGCCGCCGCCTGGCGGCACCACAGTTCCCAGCCGAGCACCGCCAGCCCGGGGCCCACGGCCAACGCCACCAGGGCCCGCCAACGCCGGTGCAAGGCCGAGTGAATCAGCAACGCTGCGACCAGACTCAAACCGATGCAGCGGGTCAGGTATGAGGCAGCGGCCAGCACTCCGCTGATCGCGGCCACGGCCCAGGCCGGACGGCGGACAACCGCCTCGCTGGGGCCCGGGTCGGCCCGACCGGCTATCAGCAAAGCCGCCATGGAAAGCGTGAAATAAAGCGGCTCGGACATCGCCGTCCGCAGCAGGTCCACAGTGTTCAGGTTGGTGAAGGCCAGCCAGGTTCCCAACCCGGCAACCCAGGATGCGAGGTTCCATCCCTTGCGCAGCCAGCGGTAGGCCAGCCAGGAGCCCAGCGCCCAAAGCCCGATGTTCGCGACCCGTAGCACCCGGGTGTTCTCTGGAAAATCCGGGGCCAGCCGCCACAGCAGCGTCAAACCCAGCGGGTAGATCACCGGGTACTTGGTCTGATAAGGTCGGCCGGGCAGCTCCGGGTGACGGTAGCCCTCACCCTGAGCCAGTGCTCGAGCGGTGGCCAGATAGACCCCGTCGTCGCCGTAGTACCCCACTATGATGGGCAGCCGCGTGATTCGGACGGCCAGGAAAATCCCCGTTATCAGCAGCCCGATCAGGCAGGCAAGGTCGCCGCGCGTCAGGCGGCGGGCGGCGGTCTGGGGTTGGAGTGTCAAGCCAGATCGAACAGCTCGCTGACCCGAGTGATGTTCAGAAGGTGACGGACGCCTTCGCTCACGCCCCTGAGCGGCACGCGTGCGAAACGTGGCCGTAGAACCTTCTGAAGTGCGATTAGCGAGCCCAATTGCCGGCTGCTGAGGGCCGGGCGGTTCTCCAGATCGACCTCCGCGGTCAGCGGACCGGGTTCGGCCAAAATTTGCTCCAGGCCCACCCGCAACAGGCGTTCGTAGTCGGCCGGAAGCTCCGGGAGAATTTCCCTGGGAGCGGCCAGAAGGAAGTGGAGATGCGTCCCTTCGCGTCGCAGCTCGAGTGGCGTCAGGTCGGGTACCGATCCGATCATCGGTGGGTTCCTGCGGGCCTGCACCCGGGCTTGCGGCGTCGGGCATATCATCCCGACTCTACCCGTGGCCCACCAGGCTGTATTGCGCCGGCTTGGGCCGCCGCTGTCAAGGGCCGCGCGCCGGGCCGACCATAACTCAGATCAGTCAGGGCTGGGGCGGCTTGTGGCGCCCCGCCAGGGGTCGGGCGGCACCGCAAAAACGGTGACCGGCTCTAGCGGCGCGTCCAGCCGCACGATCTGCCCCTCCCGACGCAAGCTCACGCGCGCCCGCTGATCGGCCGGGCTGCGCCAGGCCTTGCGGACCTCTGCGGCATTGCCGACCGCCTGCCCATTGACCTCCAGCAACTCGTCCCCGGCGCGCAAGCCGACCCGATAGGCCAGGCCGCCCGGATCGATGTCCAGCAGTCGCGTACCATCCAGGTTGGCCCGCAGGTCCAGTTCCGGCGGGCAAGCCTCGCGGCGAACCTGAATCCCCACCTCTGCCAGCGCGGCTACCGGGTCGAAGTCATAAGGTTCCGTTACCAGCTTATGCAGGCGGGCGGCGACCGACTCCCCGGCCAACTCCCTTACTCGCTCCAGCAGGTCCTGCAACCTGGGCCCAGCGGGCCGGCCTCGCCGGCAAGCATCGTTCAGCAGCGCCCGCATGAGATCATCGAGGGTCTTGTGGCTTTCGGACCGCAGCACCTGGTCCAACCACGCCGCCACCAGCGAGCCGCCGTCGTAAACCAGTTGGTAGGCGTCCCGATCTTCGAAGAAGAGTGGTCCGCCGGCCTGGACCAGCGACAGCCTGCCCCGCCCCGGGTTGGTGGCGGCCGACTGCATTTTCCGCCCCAGCTCAGCCGCGAACATATCCCAGGTTACCAGCCCCAGCCGCGCGGGAATCAGATACGCATAGTAATCGGTGAATCCTTCTCCCACCCACCGCAGTTCGTCCGGCAGCTCGATGCCGGAACTCCAGGTATGGAAGAACTCATGGGCGATCAGGTGCGGCAAATACGAGCCGGCCACGGGGATAAGGCCCGATTCGACGCTCAAGGTCATCGAGTTGGTCTTGGGGGAGCCGGCCAGGCCCGGAGCCTCCGGGCGGCCGAACACGAACAGGTATCGCCCCTCCGGTCGACGTCCGAAAAGCTCCAGTTCGTATTCGACGATTCGCCGGATAGGATCGGTCGCCAGCTCTTCAAGCACGTCCTGCCCGGGTGCGAAGGCGACTACCCCCTGAAACTCGCCGACAGCGAACTCGCGCACCCGCCAGTGTCCGATCGCGACAAAGTCGTACAACAGGTCCTGGCACGACCAGAGCTCAAACTCCGCGGGCCCAGTTGCGCGCCAGGCGGCGTACACCGGCCAGCCCGGCGGCAAGTCGAACCTGACCCGCAACCGCCCAATCGGCACCTCCTGCGGACACATGAACAGCACCGCACCGGACAGCAGTCCGTGGTCGCTGGCCAGGTACGGGTACTCGTAGGAGTCGCGCTGCCGCACGGCCTCCAGCTCGCGGTGCCGCAGCGGCACCTCGTACGTCACCCGCATCGCCGACACGCCGGCCGTGGCGACCTCCCATTCATAGGGCTGTGGACGGTGGCAGGTTAGCGGCTGACCTTCGAGAGTCGTTGCCCTCACTGCCTCGATCAGCGGCTCTGCCAGACGGACGAACGCGAAATCCTTCGCCATCCTCCAGCGGACGCTGGCGCACGCCGGGTCGATCCCCCTCAGATCGAGCGCCACTGCCGCCCGCGGCTGCTCCGGCGAGCGGATCGAAACCGTGCATAGCAACCTGGCTTGACCGGAGCCGCTGGCAGCCTGGCTGTCGCCGGCCGTGGTGCGTCGCATCTCCGGCGGCAGCTTGTCGAGGTATTCGCGCAAGGCGGTCGGCGACCAGCTCAGAATGATGAAACGGTCGGTCACGGTCCAGGCCGGACCAGCCAGGCCCAGCCAGCTCGGACCGGCCAGACTGAATCGCACATACCAGATGCCGTCACTGTCCTGCCGCAACGTGAAGGGCGGAGGTGCTCCACCCTTGACGGCCACCTGATCCAGGGTGGCCTGCCAGGCAGAGCAGATCGTGCCGAGAGTTCGGCGGACGGCCGCCGGCTGATCGCGGATCTCGATCAGACTAGTGAAGGCCAGTGGCAGATGCAGTGGATGCGGCGGGTCATTATGCAGGATCACATGCTGGCCTAGGTGGGCCAGCAGGTCGCGCTGGGCGTCGAATCCCCACTGGGCCTGAGCCTCGGCCCACAGCCGCTCGATGTTCGCACGGGCACGCGCGCCCTGGATCGCAAGCCACCCCCGGAACAGCCGCGTCAGGAAGCTCTCGGCCGGCAGGTCGAAGATCGCGTAGCGGGCCCCCGGTGGAACGACCGCCAGCAGGGCAGGGTCGGCGTGGTCCGGGTCCGCGTAAACCCGCTCTACCGTCTCCTGGCCCACCCGCAAATGGGCCAGGCAGTACAACGCTCGTCCCTGATATCCCAGGGCCCAGTGAGCCTGATTCAGCTCGTCGACTTCCCAGGCCCGGAAAAACTCGCTGGCCCGGCCGCTGACGAACGGATCCAGCCGCTCCTGAATCGCCCGGGCTGAGAGGAAAACCTCGATCCAGGTCGCCTGCCGATTTCCCGCACGCGCGGCCGCGTACCAGGGGTCCTGGGTTATCGGCCGCTCCTGCCCGGCCGCGACGGCGGCAATCCTCGGCCAGACCTCCGGCCCGACCGTCAGCACGAAGTGCCCCTGGATCTGACCCCAGGCGATCGTGGCCCACTCCGGCAAACGCTGGTCGCGCAACTCCTGATAGCTCCAGCGGCCGGCCTGCTGAACCGTCAGCGTTGCCTGACCCGCGTTGGTCTGCTCGTTCACCGCTTTCTGAATGATTCGCAGAAACGCTTCGGCCTGATCGCCGGTCTGCACCACTGCGGCCAAGCACAGCCGATCCACCCGTCGGCCCGCCGGGTCGGTCCGGGTCGGCTTGGCCCGCACGTCGATCAGGGCAATGGCGTGCGGATAACGTATCATCAGGCCGAGCATCTCGGCCATCCGAACGCTGAGTTGTGTGCCGCTGTCCAGCGGTCCAGCGGCAATGCGCGCCCCGACTTCCAGCAGAGTTTCCAGAGTGGACCGCTGGGCGTCGAGCGGGTTCAGTTCCGGCCGGGCCTTGGCGTACCAGCAGAGCATGGATTCGGCCGGAATCAGCTCGACCGGATCGCCGACCGCGGCAGTCCCGGCCATGACCGTCAGCAGCGTCCCGGCGACCGTCGCCGACAGAGCAGCCGATCCTCTGTGCGGCCGTCGGCCGACCCGGGCCGGTTGTGAGAAGGCAGGAATCGAGTTCATGGATGGTCAGACTACCAGCCCGGCGCGGCAGCTTCCACCTCACCCTGGCGAGGCAAAGCCAAACCTGCTGACCGTCACGGTTTGAAGGTGGGCGTCCAGGGAACATCTGCACCGTTGCCGGACCAGAGTTGGTTCTCGCCCTCCAGCGCGATGCTTCCGTCTTCGGCCAGGCGATACCCGAGCTGCTCCAGCGTACAGGCGACTGCGTGCCCATCTAGCCACAAGACGTTGCCCCGGCCGCTGTGCCGCGGATCCACAGCGCTGCGGGTCTGAGGCGAATCGTCGAAGCCGGCCATCTCCCCTTCTACTGGGTCGACCCAGGGCGGATCGAGGTTGAAGCCTTCGTTGCCGTAAGCCCGCGGCTCCTTCCCGTTATTCGCGTACGGCAGACGGTCGGCCGGCCCCCAGGACGCCGCGGTCCCCATCCCGTCGCCCATCGCCACGGTTTGCCCGGGTCGACGAATCCAGGTGATCTGGACCGGCCAGTTCTTATAGGAGCCGGGGTCGGCATCGTCCCGCAGACGCGAATTGCCCAGGAATTGATAATTGTACCCGTAGCTGCCGTTGCGCTCGTCGGTCCACTCGGCCACCGTGGGGCAGACATATGAACGGCAGGAGTAGTTCTGCCGGTCTCCGGCCTCTCCGTAGATGTCCCGCCCATCCTTGCAGGCCTGGGGGTCGTCGAAGGGCGGCACACCCACCGACCGGCTCATGCTGGCTACGAAAGTCGGACGGTACTTGCGTCGGCCGTAGATCACCGCGTAGGGGTCGCACTTGCTGCTCAACTTGGGTAGGCGGCTCGGCGGGAGCACGTCCCGATTCTCGCCCACGTAGATGCTCAGCCCCTGTCCCAAGACCCGTAAGTTGGCCAGGCACAGGGCGCTGCGGGTCTGTTGCCGGGCGGCCCCCAAACACGGCACCAGGATGCTCACCAGCAGCCCGATAATGGCCACCACCACCAGCAGCTCGATCAGCGTGAAGGCTTCGGCCGGACCGGACGAAGCCGATCCGATGCGATTGGGCCATTGCCGACGCAAAGCTTGCCTCCGGAGCCGAGGGCGCCCTCCGTCTGACGGACTGCCACCCATTTCAACTTGAATCATACACCGCGCCGGCTTTCGGACCAACGCTTAGTTCAGGCCTCCGGTGGCCCGCGGCTTGCCGCTGTTGACCGGCCGGGCTACACTTCGGACAGTTCTGCTCGGGGGCGCGAGCCAGTCGCCGTCTGGCTCGGGGCCGGCCGACGCGCGATAATCGGCGGCCGCCCGTCGACCCGGTCGCAGGGTGAACCGCATGCAGCTCGAACGGCTGAGTCTGCTGGCCAAGCAACTGCTATCCCTTCCGACTGGCGATGGCCGGCGCGACACGTGGGTTTTTGAGCACAGCCAGCGGGTGATGAATCTGGCCCAGATGATCGCCCGCTTGCCGGAGGTGGAGGGGGAGTCGGCAGATACAGCCGCTCTCGCGGCCGCCGCGCTCTTTCACGACGCCGGATGGATCACCGAGTACCACAACGGCCGATTCGAGCGTTGGCAGTTGCTCACCCGTCCCACCAGCGATCTCCAGCGCGAACTGGGTGCTTTGACGCTCCAGGAACAGGAAGAAGTGCGGCAGGTGCTCCCCGGGCCGAGCATCCGCCTGGCGGTGGACGCGATCCGCCGGTGCAATGACCGCCGGACCGACCTGCTGGAGGCCCGCATCCTGGCCGAGGCGGAGGCGCTGGACGAGGCCAGCGTTCTGTATGTCCTGCGTCAGTTCCGCCAGTACCAGGGCGAAGGACGCCCAATCCAGCAATTGATCGACAGTTGGCAAAGGCAGAAGGAATACCGCTACTGGCAGGTGCGTTTGCAGGACGGATTCCGTTACTCAGCCGTGCGGGCGCTGGCTCAGCGCCGCCTGGAGGCAGTGGACGCTTTTATGGCCGCTTTGCAGCGTGATTTGCACGGGGCCGATCTGGCCGAGCTGCTCGAGAAGCTGCCCGTCGACCAGAACGTTTCGTCCGCCTGACCCGCGTCGAGCCGGCTGTCCGGAGCCGCAAGTTCATGGAAGCCGACATCGCTCGAATCCTCATCCACCGGGAGCGGATCAACGCCCGGGTCCGGGCGCTGGCGGCGGAGATTGCCGGCGCCTACAACGGGGCCGACAG
>CAYZXK010000229.1:0-5187 GCA_964482395.1 uncultured Planctomycetales bacterium
CGCTCCGGCCCCACCTGGGACTGGCGGCCCGGTCGCCCGCGGCCGGTAGAACCTGCGCCGCTTGCCACCCCCCCCGCACCACCGCCCCGCCCCTATCCGCGCTTTTACACCCCAAGGCGATCCCCAGGCCAAGCCGGCTGAGGGGATACCCGATAAAATGAAGACCGGCGTGGCGCCGCGGCCTGCCGGCGAGACTGGGCATGATCCGCGTTGAAGAACTGACTAAGGTATTCCCTAATCCCGATGGAACGGAGAAGACCGCGGTTGACCACATTAGTTTCGCGGTGCAGCCGGGCGAAATCTACGGGCTGTTGGGCCCCAACGGGGCGGGCAAGACCACCACCCTGCGGATGATCAGCGGGCTGCTGCGTCCGACCTCCGGGCGGGTGTGGATCGATGGTCAGGAAGTTACCGGACGGCCGGAGCTGGTGAAGCGGCAGATCGGATATCTGACGGCCAACACCGGCTTGTACGCTCGGCTCACGCCTCGGGAGATGCTGGAGTATTTCGCAGCCCTGTACGACATGCCGCGGGAGACGGCCCGGCGGCGGATCGGCGAGCTGGTCGAGTGGCTGGGGATGGAGTCGTACCTGAACTTGCGGTGCGGGGCGCTTTCGACCGGTCAGCGGCAGCGGGTGAACATCGCGCGGGCGTTGATCGCCGATCCGGCCATTCTGGTTCTGGATGAGCCCACACTTGGTTTGGACGTGCTGAGCAACCGGCTGATTCTGGAGTTCATTCGGACCCAGGCCGATGCCGGCAAGGCGGTTTTGCTCTCCACTCACGCCTTGGATGAGATTGATCAGATGTGTCGTCGGATGGGGCTTATTCACAATGGCCGGTTGATCGCCGAGGGCCGGCTGGACGTGCTGCGGCAGCAGACCGGGCAGCAACGGCTGAGCGAGGTGTTTCTGCATCTGGTCGGTGCCAATCAGCCGTTGTTTGGCGACCGGGCGGAATAAGGTGATGACTTGAGGAGCGAGCGGCCGGGCAGCGCGAAGCGGGGGATAGCCGGGCCTGCCGTCCCACCCGGTGGGCGACGGTGCTACATCGGCAAATTGGCCTTGCGATGAACCGTTTTTCGCGAGTCAACACGATTTGGCGGAAGGAGCTGATGGACACGCTTCGCGATCGGCGAACGCTGATCGCGATGGTCGTGGTACCGATGGTGCTCTATCCGGCCATGATGCTGGGCTCGCTCCAGGGATTCGAATTGCAGGTCAGCCGCTTGAAACAGGAAGAGTACAAGGTGGCGGTGCAGTCAGAAGAGGTGGCGGCGTGGCTGCGCAACCTGATCGACACCGACCCGACTCGCCGGCCCGGGGCTGAGGGCCGGACCGCCGAGGAGATCGCCGAGCTGGACCGGAAAGGCGAGCTGGTGGGGGAGGATCCGGGCCGGGCGGGGAGGGATGAGTCGGCGGCCGAAACCGCCCGGGCGGATGTCCGTCAGCAGCCGCCGAACTACGAGATCGAGGTGATCGGCGAGCTGGACCAGTTGCGCCGACAGGTCGCCGACGGAAGCGTGCAGTTGGGGCTGTTGGTATCCGCGCCGCTGCCCGCGGCGGACAGCGACGGATCGGGTCAGATCACGCTCCTGGTGGACCAGACCGAAATCCGCAGCCAAATCGCGGCCTCCGGCCTGGAGGGCATTTTTCAGCGGGCCAGCGAGTTCATCGTGGCCGAGCGACTCAAACGCGTCGCCCTCCAGCCCGAGTTCGTCAAGCCGATCGAGGTGCGCCACCAGACCATCGCAACGCCCGAGAAAGTGGGCGGCTCCATTCTGGGACAGATCGTCCCCTTGATCCTGGTGATCATGACCATCACCGGCGCGATCTACCCGGCCATTGATCTGACGGCCGGAGAGCGTGAACGCGGCACCCTCGAGACTCTGATGGTGGCGCCGGTCCCGACGGTCGACCTGATTGCCGGGAAGTTCATCGTGGTGGCTCTGATCGCGATGCTCAGTGCGGCACTCAACCTGCTGTCGATCGGCGGGACGATCTACCTGGGCGGCCTGGGGAGCCTGCTGACCCGCGGCGGACAGGTGGTCATCCCACTCAACGCCCTGCCGTGGGTCCTGCTGGTGCTGGTTCCGCTGGCGGTCATGTTCAGTGCCGCTCTGCTGGCGGTGTGCAGTTTCGCCCGCAGTTTCAAGGAGGCGCAGAATTACGTGATGCCGGTGATGATCGCGGCGCTGATTCCCGCGGTGGTGGGAGTGCTGCCCGGAACCCGTCTGAGCGGCCCGTTGCTGATCATGCCGGTAACCAACATCGTGCTCCTGGCTCGCGACCTGTTTACCGGACGGTTCGATCTGCTGGCGATTGTTTGGGTGACGGTCTCGACCACCCTTTACGCCGGCGCCGCGGTCGCGGTGGCCGCCCGGTTGTTCGGCCAGGAGGCGGTGCTTTTTGCGGACAGCGGTTCCGTCAAGACCATCTTCAGACGCCGGTTTTTCAAGCCGGCCGACCAGCCTTCGGTCGCCGCGGCCGGCCTGCTGCTGGCTTTGGTCTTCTCGGTCAACTTCTTCGTCCAGCAAAGCCTGCTTGCCAAGCCTGGCCGGATGGAAGCCGGATGGTTCTGGTACGCTTGGGCGGCGGTCGTGGTGACCCTGTTCCTGATACTGCCGGCGGGCCTGGCTGGGTATATGCGGGTCCGGTTGCGGACCGCCTTTGCACTATCCGTGCCCCGGCTGCCGGCCGTTCTGGCCGGACTGTGCTTCGGACTGTCGACCTGGGTCCTGGCCCGAGTGGCGTTTGTCTATCAAAGCCGCTGGTTGCCGCTGCCACCCGAGCTGGAGCAGGAGTTTCAAAACATCGGCCTGGTGCTGGCCGGCATGAATCCGCTGCTGGTCGTGACGTTTCTAGCCCTGGTTCCGGCAGTCTGCGAAGAGCTGTTCTTCCGCGGGTATGTTCTCAGCGGGCTGTGCCGTCCGCTGGGCAAAGTTGCCGCGGTGGTCATCGTGGCGGTCGCCTTCGGACTGCACCACCACAGCATACACCGACTGCTCATTACCAGCGGGTTGGGGGTGCTCTTCGGCCTGCTGGTGGTGCGATATCATTCGATCTGGCCGGCGGTGCTGGCCCATTTCATGCATAACGGCCTGGGCGTGCTCAGCCAACTGCCGGACGGGCTTCAACCTCTGCTGGCTCGAGCCGGTTACCCGCTGTCGGACTCCGCTTTGCCGCCCACCTGGTGGACCATAGCAGCCGCGGTCCTGACTGCCGTCGGACTGCTGCTGTGTCTGGCTCCCGCGGCCACAGCTCGCAGGCGTGTCGAGCAGGCTGCCCAGCTCCAACAACCGTGGCTGGAACAGACTGGTCCAAGGTCGGCGATCAGCGCTGCCGACCGGCTCAAGGCCTCCGAGCGGTGAAGAGGTGGTGCCCAGCCACCTGACCGGGGTCGGCGGCGCCGACCGTTCAGCTCTGAAGTCGGCCGACCAGGTGTTCCCGCAAGGAAAAATAAGTCCGGCGCTGGCAACCAGCAGGGCTGCCCAGCGCCGGGTTGATTCTGCAAGCGTTCGGGCTCGATTACTCTTTGGCCTGTAGTGGCTCCGCTCCGGTGGGTTGGGTGCTGACCGGCGAGGGTGTCGGGGCCCCCGCGGGCGCTGCCTCAGCGCGGGCCCGGGGTTTCAGGACGCCCGGCTTGACCGGAGTCGCCCCGGGCTGACCGGCTGGTTGCGCCTCGCTGGCCACCGGGGCACTGACCACGAAAACCGGTATCTGCAAGGTTGGCACCTGAGGATCGTCAGTCGTTACGACCACGTTCCGGACCTGCCCCTTGGGTATCTCGTAGCCCGGCGGCACGTCCACCACCACCATCTGCTGCCCCTTCTGCTCCTCCAATCGTACTGACAGTCGCGGATCATCCGTCTTGGTTTCCAACACGTTGCCTTTAGGCTCGCCGTCCCAATTCAGCCGGGCCACCGCTCTGGTTTCCTTCTCCGGATCCGGTCGCAGCATCAGACGCTGCGGGCTGGCTTGAAGCCGGGCCGCGATGGTGGCGTAAACCGCCACACTTTCCTCCGGGGCCTCTTCCACGCCGGTCTCGAGCTTGACGTTGCCGCGCAGCGCCCCGCTGGGCCAGGGCGGCTTGAGCGTGATTTCCAGCTCATATTCTTCGCCGGTAGTGACCTCGCGCAGCTCGGCGGCGATGCTCGGGTTGCCGGTCGAAACTACTTTGGGCTTGAGCGGCCCGGCATCTCCGCGGGTAATCTTCACGATGCTCTTCTGCTCCGCCGCGTCACGCTTGATCTGCCCCAGATTGACGGTGGCGGGCGTGAGTCGCATGGCACTGAGCACGTTCACCTCGCATTCCAGGTTCACAGCGGCGTTGTCGCGATCATTGGTGTTGACCGTGATGCGTTTGGTCATGGTTCCACGCCGCCCGCTGGTCGGCAGAGTGATTACGACTTCTTCAGTCTGCCCCGGGGGGATCAGGCGGTCAGACTGACCGCTGATCTTGACCCCTCAGCCCCCCTTCAGACGGATGGCCAGGGGTGCCTGTCCGTCGTTGCCGATGTGGAACTTGAACTCGGCCGGCTTACCCTGCCACACGCCGTCCAACTTGACCTTCGGCTCCTTGCAGACGAACTTGGGTTGGGGTTGATCGGGCGGCGGAGGCGTAAGGTCCACTTTCTGGATCGTGGTTCCGCCGGCGCACCCGGCTTCTTTTCCTTCCCCGGCCGGCTGAGCTGCCGGCGTGGCCGCTGGAGCCGCCTGGTCCTTGGCTCCTTCCTCAATCACCTTCGTCTGACCGGCCTGCACTGCGGCTCGGATCATCTCCTCCAGGGCGTCCCGCTCCGCGTCGGTCATCGGCCGGTCAGTGGGCGGCTCGGGAATCGTGACTGGAGTTCGCTCGGCGTCCACCTTGGCAGCGAACGGCCGATCCTGGGCTGGCTTGTCGGTCTTCGCGGCCGGCTGGCCCTCTTGTGGTTTGGCAGGCGTCACCTGCGGCTGTGGGGCCGGTTGCGGCTGGGCTTGGGGCTGCACCGGCTTGGGCGTCGGGGTCTGCTTTGCGACCGGAGCCTTGCTGGCGTCGGCAGGCGGGGCCCCGGTTCGCCGGCCTGGCTCGGCACAACCGGCGGCCAGGCCGACGCTTAGCGCGGTGGCCCACGCCCAGTGCCGAGCCGCCACCCGGTCAAGCATGATTCGAACTGCTCGCTTCATTGCTAGGTCCTCGTGGGTGTCC
>CAYZXK010000230.1:0-4379 GCA_964482395.1 uncultured Planctomycetales bacterium
GTTCGGAGGACCGGTTGGGTTTCCGGGGGCAGGACGGCTATCTCGCGGTCGGGATCGGGGGCTGGCTGGGTTTCGGGCGTCGCGACGGATGGGCGGGTACTATCCAGGCGTTGCAGCCATGCCAAGACAGCCTCGTTTACCGGGTCGTCCGGGGGGTGTTCATCAGTAAGTTCTTCGTTTCGAACGACTTGTGGAGGTTCACGAGGTTCGACCGGCTCGGCCGTGTGGCTGGGGGGCTGGGTTTTGTGAGGGTTCCAGGTGCAGCCGCCGGTTATCGTGAGGCAACAAGTAAAAGCCAAGATTGCCCGGAGTTTCGCGTCCATGCGGTGTCGTCCAGGGCCGGGGGTCAGCGTGCGGAGCTGGCGAGCCAGACCAGCATGAGTTCCACACCGGTGTCTATCGACCGGAGGCCGACCTTGGCTTGCGAGTCGAGGTTGGCCAGGGCGGCGAGGCACCTGCGCAGGAATGTTGGAGGAAGGCGCCGAAGAATGGTTTGGAGGTCGCGATGTCGTCCCCACATCATTACTTTGGGAGCGATTTCGGGCAGGTCGGCCCCCTGGGCGGCCAATTGGTGGGCCTTGAGCCATTGGCGGATCCGGAATGCTGCGCCGCCGAGTGCCCGGTAGGCGGCGCCCGGGTCGGTGGCGAGCACCTGGTGCCAAAGCCGCAGGCTTTCGGGCAGGCGTCCGGCGGCGGCGGCATCGAGAGCGGCGAATACCTTTTCCTCGCGGCTTTGGTCCACCAGGTCGATCACGTCCCGGCGGGTGATGGTCGACCGGTCGCCGACGTAGAGGAAGAGTTTCTCGACTTCGGAGGCGAGCATGCCGCTGTCGGGGCCGACCAAGTCGATAAGGCAGGCGGCAGCTTCGGGCTGGATGCGTTTGCCCAGTTGGGCGGTCTGGTGGAGGATGAACTCTGTTAAGCCTTTGGCAGACAGTTTCTTACATTCATGGAGTTGGCCGCCCGCGGCGAGGGCAGACTTTGCCAGGCGGGTGGTTTTGGGAAAAGATTGGCATTCGAGTATGAGTACGGCGGTCGGGTGAGGGTGGTTGAGGTAAGCCTCGAGTGCCTGACGACTTGCGGTGATGAACTTGTCGGCGTCGCGGACTACTACGGCGCGGTGGTCGGATAGGAACGGAAGCGTGGCCAGGTCTTGCATCACTCGGGATAGCGAGGGGCCGCCTTGGTCCGGCTGGCGGGTGCCGTCGTAGGTTGTCAGGGCCAGGGTGCGGTCTATTCCGGGGGGGAACAGCCGGTCGAGGGTGGCGGTCAGGGTGGCGGATTTCTGGTAGGGGTCGTCGCCGTAGATGACGACAATCGGTGGGGTTCCGAGGCGTTTAGCCATGTTGGGCTGGTCGAAGAAGGAAGCCGATCGCCGGTTTTGACGCCGAGGCCGAAATATTCAAGTCGCCGCCGAGCTTTCTGCTGGAGTTCGGCGTCTGCCTGGCTGACAGTCAGCACCCGCTTCCAAGCTGCCAGAGCGGCCGGCAAATTTCCGAGGCGGTGTTCGATGTCACCACTGCGAAGCCAGACCTGGCCAGACTCTGGTCGGAGCCGTTGCAGATGCTGCATGTACTGCTGGGCTAGAGCGTAACGCTTTTGGGTGGCCGCGACCAGAGCCAATCCCTCCAGGGCCTCGGCGTAGTCGGGAAGCAACTTGAGGGCGGATTCGAAGCGCTGCGTGGCCTGGTCGTAACGGCCCAGGCGGTGCAGGACGTAGCCCAGATGGACCAATAGGTCGGGATCAGGTGGGGACAGGGCCAGTGCGTCCTCCAGCCGGGCGGCGGCCAGATCATACTGGCCTTGGCTCAGGAAAATGGCGGCCGCCGCCCGCAGCCGGCGGACGTCGGTGGTGGTGGAGGACGGTTGCGGATCGGGTTGGCCGCTGGAAGCGTCGAGTGGTGACGCGGTGACCTCGGATTGGGGTTTACTACCGCTGGGTTGCGAGTTGGTCCCGGTTGCGCGAGGCTCGACGGCCTGGGTGGTGGGGGACGCAGCGGAAGCCTTGGCCGGGTTGGTCAGATCGGTCGGCAGGAAAACTTGGGGCAGTTCGGCGGCGCAACTGTTGCCTGCCCGGTCAGTGGCGATGACCCGCAGGCTGAGGACGGGGCCAGCTTGGGGCGGGGTTGTCCACACCGCGTGGTCATCCAGAAGGGTAACGGGGCCGCCATCGGTCCAGGGTTGCTCGTGCGAGCGGTAGAAGATCCGGACGCCGTCGGCGGCCAGGTTCTCCTCGACCAGGCTCAGCCTGAGGATGAGCTTGGGCGGGGCGTTGGCTGAAGTCTGGACCTCGGCGGCATGAACCTGGAGGAGGGGAGGCAGGGTGTCTACGATGCATGTGGCTAGCGGGGTGGAGCCGGGATCTGGGGGCAGCGTGGAGCGGCCGGCGTGGTCGCGGAGCACGAGGTAAAACTCGTAACGTCCGTCGGCCGGAGCGGTGTAGAGGAGCGAACGTGGCCGTGGGGTGGGGTCGGCGGGGAGCCAGGAACGGCCGCGATCGGTCGAAACCCACAGGTCCGGCTGGACTTCGGTCCGGTCGGCGGTGTCGTACTCTATGAGGATTTGCCGAGACGCCAGGTAGACCGGTTGGGGTGCCCGGGCGGGCTGCGGCTGAGGTTGGGCTGAAGCTTCGGTGGCCAGGCAGGCCGCCAAACATGCCGTGGTCGCCAGTGCGCGACGGGTTCTGGCGGGCAATCGGGGGCGGAAAGCCATACCGGTATCGTGACGCGGTAGCATGCAGAAGTTCTATCGACCGGTGGGACTCGGCTTGTCTGGCGGATGCGGGCGAGCGGGCCGGATGGGGTACGCTTTTGCGCAGCGGGTCATGAAGTCGCGAGCCGCTCCGCCGCAGGCCGTAGAATGTGCGCGTCGGGCGGACAGGGAGATAGTCGATGGGACGGATTGGGTTCATGGCGGGCGGAGCCGGAATCGGGTTGGGGTTGCTGTTGGCCATTCAGGTGGCGGGGTTGGCGGGCGGGGAGGTGCTGACTTACGTGCTTACGCCGGAGCCGGGTCGCGGGGTGTTGCGGGTGGAGCTGAGCTGGCAGACCGGGGGGCGTGAAAGCTCGCGGTTGTCGGTCAGTCCGCGGTGGGGCACGGTGTCTGACGTGCGGGGGCTGCTCAAGGAGGTTAGCTTCAGCGGGAACACCGCGGTACGCGGGGAAGGCGGCGGGTGGGAGGTCAGGCACCGGCCGGACGCGGAATTGCGTTGTAGTTATAGGGTTGATCCGGGGCGTGGCAGCTTCGATTGGAGTAGTACTCATCATCCGATAACCACGTCGAGCTTTTTTCACGGGATGGGCAGCGCATTTCTGATAACGCCGGCGGCGGGGGAGGGGCTGCCGGAGGAGTATGACGTAACGTTGCGATGGACATTGCCCAAGGGGTGGAAAGCGATTTGCTCGTGGGGCAGTGGGTCGGCGGTGGGCGGCCGACTGAAGCCGGACGAACTGCGGCAGGCGGTGTACCTGGCCGGGCCGCTGGTAATTCGGCGGGTCAGCCTGCCGGCCGGAAGCGAGCTGACAGTTGCGCTGGTGGACAGGTTCGGTTTCTCGGCGCCGCAACTGGCGGATCTGGCCGGGTCGATTTTGGGTGCGTTCTGCGAGTTTACGCAACAGGAGAAGTTTCCGCCGTTCTTGGTCACCGCGATCCCGGTGGGCGTGTCGGCCCGGCAAGCGGACCTGCGGCTGGCGGGGATGGGGCTGCACCGAAGTTTGGCGTTGTGCATATCCCCGGATGCGCCGCTGGGCGACGGACTGGAGCACCTGCTGGCTCATGAGCTGTTCCACTTCTGGAACGGGCGAGAGTTGCAGCCGGAGCCGCCGGAAGAACTGGTTTACTGGTTCACCGAGGGGTTTACTGATTATTACGCGCTGCGGATTCTGTACCAGTCGGGGCGGTGGTCGGCCGAGACCTACGCCAAGTGGATCAACCGGCATCTGCGGGAGTACGCAGCCAACCCGGCTCGGAACGCCCGCAACGAAGAGATTCAGGCCGGGTTCTGGAAGAAGCGGGATACGGTCGGGGAGGTGGCCTACCAGCGGGGGCTGATGCTGGGCCTGCGCTGGCATCGACTGGCCCGCGAACACGGGATCGCCGAGGGCATAGATCGGCTGTTCAAATCGCTGTTGGCGCGGGCCCGCGCGGGCGAGTTTCGGATCAGCAATGACCAGCTTCGTCGGCTGGGCGGCGAGGTTCTGGGAAAGTGGTTCCTGGCCGAGTTCGATCGGTATGTAATCGGGGCGGAGACCGTCGAGGTGCCGGCGGACGCGTTGGCTCCCGAGCTGGTCGGGCGACTGGCTACGGTCCACGACTACGAGCTGGGGTTTGACCGCCAGCGTTCGCTTGCCGAGCAGCGTGTGCGCGGCCTGGTGCCGGGT
>CAYZXK010000231.1:0-10037 GCA_964482395.1 uncultured Planctomycetales bacterium
CGGTCAGCCGGTTCTCCACCAAATCCAGATCGTCGAAGCGGGGGGGCGTGGGGGGCTGGGGGCCGGCCAGTTTCGACGTTCTGGATTTGGTGGAGAACCGGCTGACCGGAGCCGAGGCGACCGCCTTGGAGCACACGCTGCTGCGGGCTTACGAGGAAGGCCGGCGGGCCCTCTACGAGCACGAAGTGTACATGCTGGTCGAGCTGGCCGGAGCCATCTCGCCCCCACACTACGTCTTCGTACCCAAGGACCACCTGATCTCGCCCCAAGCTCTGGCCCAGTTCCCCGGCGACCGGGTGGTCCTCAAGATCGTCTCCCCGGACGTCCCGCACAAGACCGAGACCGGCGGCATCGTCTTCGTGCCCAAACAGTACGAGGTCGTGCGACGCGAACAGGAGCGCCTGATAGCCCGGCATGCCGCCAGCGCCCGCGTGGCCGGCGTGTTGGTGGTCGAGTTCGTCGAGACCGGCCCGGCCGGATTCGGCAACGAGCTGTTCGTGGGCGTGCGCGCCACCAGAGAGTTCGGACCGGTCATCGCGGCCGGCCTGGGCGGTATCGACACCGAATACCTGGCCAGCAAAATGCGTCCGGGCGTCGCGGTCGCCAAAGCCTGCGCGACCGACACCAGCGCCGAAGAATTCCTGGAGTTGTTCCAGAAGACCGCCGCCTACGACGTCCTGTCCGGACGGGCCCGCGGCCACCGACGGATCGTCTCCGACGGCGAGCTGCTGCGCTGCTTCCGAGCCTTCATCTCCATCGCCCGGCACTTCTGCGTCGACCGCGGGGCGGAAGGGCCCGACGTGGCCGAGCTGGAGGTCAACCCCTTCGCCTTTCGTCACCAGCATATGGTTCCGCTGGACGGCCGTGGCCGGCTGGCCCCGGCCGACAAACGGCCGCTGCCCCGTCCGCTGGACAAGGTTCGCCGACTGCTGGAGCCGCGGGCCATCGCGGTCCTGGGGGTCTCGTCCACCAGCCGGAACTTCGGACGGATCATCCTCAATAACATCCAGCAGTGCGGGTTCCCCGCCGACCACCTGTACGTGGTCAAGGAAAACGAGCGACAGATCGACGGTGTCCGCTGTGTGCCGACCATCGCCGACCTGCCTGAACCGGTCGACATGCTGGTCATCGCCGCCCCCGCCCCCGCTACGCCCGAAATTGCTCGCCAGGTGGTGGCCAGCGGCAAAGTCGGAGCCGCGGTGGTCATCCCCGGCGGCATGGGCGAGAAGGAAGGCTCCGAGGAAATCGAACGCCAGATTCGAGCCGCGATCGTATCGGGCCGCGATCGGCCCGACGGCGGCCCGGTTTTTCTGGGACCGAACTGCATGGGCATCCAGTCGCGGCCCGGACGCTACGACACCTTCTTCGTGCCGCAGAGCAAGCTCGATACCCGCTGGTCCTGCCCCGGCCGACGGGTGGCCCTGGTCTCCCAGAGCGGGGCCTTCATCGTCAGTCGACTCAGTAACCTGGAGACTCTGGACCCGGCCCTGACCATCTCGCTGGGAAACCAGATCGATCTCACTCTGGCCGATCTGGTTCGAGCAGTGAGCGACCGACCGGACATCGATGTGATCGGCGTGTACGCCGAGGGATTCGCCAATCTGGATGGCCTGGACTTCGTTCGGGTGGTGCGACGGGCCACAACGTCCGGAAAGGTGGTCGTGTTCTACAAGGCGGGCCGGACGCCCTCCGGGCGCTCGGCCGCGGCCGGCCACACCGCATCAGTGGCCGGAGACTACGACGTATGCCTGGCGGCGGCCTCGAACGCCGGTGCGATCGTGGTCGAATCATTCAAGGATTTTGAACAGGTTGTGGACCTGGCGACCGCCCTGCATAGCAAGCGACCGGCGGCGGGCTGGCCGGTTGTGCCGCGGCTGGGCTGCCTCAGCAACGCCGGCTTCGAAACGGTCGGGATGGCCGATGCCACCTTCGGCCAAGACTACCGGGTCGAGATGGCCAGTTTATCGGAAACTTGCCGAGCCCGGCTGCGAGAAGTCCTGGCGACTCACAAGCTGGACAAGCTGGTCAACGCCCGCAACCCGCTGGATGTGACCCCCATGGCCACCGACCAGGCCTACGAAGACTGCCTGCGGGTACTGCTGGAGAGCCCGGAGGTGGACGCGGTCATCGCCTCGTTCGTGCCGCTCTCGCCGGCCATGCTTACCACGCCGACGGAGATCACCTGCGCCGAGTCAGTTGCCCAGCGTTTGCCCAAGCTGTTCGCCGCCGCCGGCAAGCCATTGGTAGTAAGTGTCGACTCTGGGCCGCTATATGAGCCGCTGGTCCGGTCGCTGCGGTCGGCCGGCTTGCCGGTGTTCCGGTCGGCCGACCAGGCGGTCCGGGCCTTGGGACGCTATCTGTGTCAATCGGGTCGGTGCGGCCGAGTCCAGTCGGCGGACTTTCGGGCCGGTGCGATCTCCATGCTGGAGCGCGAGCCGCAACTAGATCCGGTTGGGGATGGGCGCGTGGGCTGAAGTCCGCGACTGGGCTGTCACTTGGATGCGTCCGACTGTGGCCAGTCGCTACAGGCCGACGTACTTCGCATACACCGCCCGGGCGGCCGCCGGATTGTCGGTCCCCCGGATGATCGCCCGGCCGTCGGCGAAAAGGGCGACTTCGTAGCCCTCGACCGTGAATCTGAGCAGGAAGGAGTTGAATGTCGGGCGGGCCGCGGCTGGGAGGCGGGCGATAATCGCCTGGAAGTCCGGCCTCAAGGCGCTGCCTGGCATGACCTGCACGGCTCGACTTCCGCACAGCGTGACGGCGCCGCCGGCCCGGGCCCCGCTCAGGAACTCGAAGCGCCCCTGCTTGCAGCAGGGGCAGTTGCCTTCGTCGTAGGCGGCCTGGACATTCAGGCTGCGGATCCGTCCGGACCAGGCATCCACTGCCAGCAGGCGAGCGGGGGTCCACATCGGCGGTTGCCGGCCGGGGTCCGGCGAGTCCGCGCTGCCGGCCGGGGACGAGCGAGCTCGGGGCGTTGCCAGGATGAGTTTCATCGCTTCGGTGGCCTGCAAGCTGGCCACAATGTTGACTGCCGCCGCCAGCACGCCCACCGTGTCGCAGGTCGGCAGGCTTCCGGGCGCCGGGGGCTCTTCCCAGAGGCATCGCAGGCAGGGCGAGCGGTGCGGCCAGATCGGGAGCACCAATCCCTCGGCCGCCACTACCGAACCGAAGACCCAGGGGATGCCCAGCTTGACCGCAACGTCGTTGATGAGGTAGCGCGTTTCCAGGTTATCGGTCCCGTCCAGGATCAAGTCCGCGTCATGGCAGTACCCGACCGCGTTGTCCGGCCCAAAGTCCGCGACCAGAGCCTCGACCCGGACTGCGGAATTGATGCGGCGTAGCTTTCGGGCCGCAGCCTCGGCCTTGGGCAGATCCTCGGCGATGTCCTGCTCGTCCAGCAGGGTCTGACGCTGGAGGTTGTTCAGCTCAATGAAGTCGCGGTCGATGATGCGAAGCGACCCCAGCCCGGCCCGTACCAGCAGGTTGGCCAGGGCCGAACCCAGCGCGCCACAGCCGACCAGTGTGGCCCGGGCCGCACTCAGTCGGCGCTGACCTGCGGGGCCGATGGGGCCAAACCGAATCTGTCGGCTGTAGCGGGCCAGATCAAACGCTTCGGCCGGTGTTGGACGATCGCACATCGAAGGCACATTGCCGACGTCAACCGACAGCCTGGCCCGGCGGCGACTGGGCCGGCGACCGCCGATCCGCCCGGCCGGCACGCAGGTACAACTTCCAGGAGTGCCAGGCCCCGCTGAGGCCCAGCACGGCCAGAATCAGCAGCAAAATGACCTGGTAGTCGGTCCAGCCGTCCATCCGGGCTTTGATGGTCCATTCGACGGACATCACGATCATGAGCAGCCCGAAGTCCAGCTCGGCCACGGCCGCCAGCAGGGCCGCGGACCGCCCCCCGGCCAACGACAGACCCGCAGCGATCAGCAGCAGCAGGCCGGCCGCCTTCAGCCACCAAAACAGGAGGCGGTCGGCGGCCAGCCACTGCTCGACCTGTTGTGGACCGGCTGATGCGGGCGCGGTCGGCACCAGCGCCAGCCCGAAGTAGAGGCACACTCCGCCCCCAACCAGCAGTGACAATGCTCCACCCCTGATCCCGGCCTTGTCGAGCGAGTCAGCATCTCTTAGCATTGGCCGCCTATGAGGATCGCTGGTCGGTGCCGGGCCGCAATCGTGATCGGGCTGCTGCCGATAACTCTGGCCCAGGCCCAATCCGCACCACCAACTGACCCGGCCGCGTGGGTTCCGGCCGAAGCCCTTTGCTATCTAGGCGTCACAAATGTCACCGAAACCTGGGAAGAATTCAAGAAGACCAGCGCCTATCGACTGGCCAGTGACCCTGCCGCCAGCGAAGTCATCCCAACTCTGAACGCCACGGTTATCGGATCGATAGTTCGGCAGACCCAGATTCAACTGGCCCGGCTGCTTGACCTGCCGCCGACTGACTTGAGAAACCCGTTCGATGAGCCCCTGGCCGTCTACTTGACGGCCGAGCCCGGGCCGGGGCGGACGGAGATTCGACCGGGGCTGGTGGCACAGGTTGGCGACGCCACGCTAATGCGCCAGTACTACGAGCTGGTGGTCCAGAAACTGAAGCGCTTGGCGCGGCACGAGCCGGCCCGCGCCGACCCACATACCATCGACTGTTTCGTCCGAGAGCCGGTCGCGGCCCAACCCGAAGAGGAGTTCGAAGCATTCGACGCGGCCGGGGAGGAAGAGCTGTGGCGTCTGCTTAGCGGCTGGCTCGATTCCTCGCTCGACCAGCACAAGAGCGAACTCCTGTCAGTCAGCAGAATGCCGCAACGTTTGGCGATGTGTCTGACCACCGACCGCCTGATCGTGGCCGGCTCGGTCGAGCAGGTGCAGTCTGTTCTGCGGGGTGTGGCCCTGGAGCGCAATCTGGCCCAGGCCGAATTGCATCAGGCTCTGCTTTCCGAGTTCCAGCCCCTGGGCAGCGTCCGGCTGGTTGTCGACTTGCCGCGGGTGATCGAGGCGGCCAAGCGGGCCAAATCGAGGACCTGGGTGCAACTGGGCCGCAAACTGGATGAACTGGCGGCCGGCTCCCTGCGTGGTCTGATCGGCCACTGCTCTCTGGAAGATCCGGACTGCGAGTCCAGAATCGAGCTTGCTTTGCTGGCCAGTGAGCCCCGCCGGGGAGTCGCGGGGCTCTTGAACGTCGAGAATCGGCCCACCGGCCCGCCGCCCGAGGTCAGCGCCGACAGCTGCCTGTACGCGGCCTGCCACTTGGACTTGGTGCGCCTGCTGGAGGAAATCCAGGGGCGTGGCGTTGCCCGGCGCGGCCCGGCCGGCAGCCCGGTGCCGCCATCGACCAGCCCGCAGCCCAGCACCCAGAGGCTGGATTTTGGCGGCCAATTGCTGAATGTGCTCAAAGCTCCGCTGACGCTTAGCCTCCGGGATGCCCATGGGCCGGACCGGCTGTTCGTCCTGGCGACAATCGGGCACCGCGATCGGGCGACAATGACCGAGCTGCTCACCGGTCCGCTTACGGCGGGCTGGTTTCAGCCCCGCGAGGTGGGTCAGACGCAGGTGTTCGACATTACCCCGCTGCCGGCCCTGGCGATTCCGCCTGGACTGTCGGCAGGGCTGACCACCGATCGGCTGCTCCTTGGCAGCCGGCCCGCGGTCGAGGCGGCCTTAGTCGGTCGGCCGCGTGAAGCACTGGCCGACACCGGCGGTTGGCGAAAGGCGGCCGCTTGCTTGCCGACTGAAAGCTGGTTCGTCTTGTATCTGGATAGTCCACGACTGCTCCAGGCGGCACTCGGCCCGGAGCCGGAGGCGCCGCCCTCCGGGCAGTCCAGTGTCGGCAGCATCGGTCAGATGATCGTGAGCGCGCTACGGGATGCCTCAGGTGGAAGCCCGCCCGATTCGCTGAGTAAATACACCGCCACCACCGCCTGCACGATCTCGACCACCCCGTCCGGCCTCAAGCTGGTCGCGATCCGGCTCAGGCCCGAAAACTGAAGGATAGTGGGCGGACATCCGACGCAGATCGGGACGCCCGGCGCAGGCCGCCGGCGGCAATCCGGGCGGTGGGCCGGGCGGTCGCGCTTCAGTCTCGACCGCTGGCCGTGGCCGTCACTTGCCGGGCGCGCCGCACCGCGGCATCGACGAATGAATCCAGCGACGAGATAGTCGCCTTCTCAGCCAAACGCATGATGTAATCGACGGAGAGTTTGGCAAACCGCCGTTCCGCCAGGTCGCGACGAATCTCCTCTTGAACCTCGACGAAGGGCCGCTGGCTGGCAGGCGCGATTCGCCCGCATTTGACGATATACCATCCGGTCGGAGTCTCGATCGGCTCGCTCACCTGCCCCTCCTGGAACTCGAAGATCGGCTTGCTGACCGCATCGTAAGGCGGCTGCAAGGGTCGGGCGATCATGCCCCAGGAGCCGCCCGCTTCGGCATGCAGTCCCAGCGAATGCTCGCGAGCGACCTCCTCGAAAGGCTTTTCGGCCAACGCCGCCTGGGCCTGCCGCACCCGCTCCATCGCCTTCAGCTTGGCTTGGGCCCGTTCGGCCGGAGAGGCCCGATCCCAGCTTTGCCCACCCGCCAGCAGCTTCTCAAACGGCACCTCGATGAGCAGCAGCTCTCGCGTCTCCGGCGTCGAGTAGCGCGGCAGATTCCGCCGATATTCGGTCAGCAGCTCGTCCCGTCGAATCTGAACCTGTGGCATCAGCTTCTCGCGGGTGTACTGGCGGACCACGATGCTCCGCTTGAGATCCTCGCGCAACTGCTCCTTGGTCAGACCACACTCCTTGAGGTACGCGGCCAGCCGGGCGGCGCTGCCCCCGAAATCGCTGGCCAGCAGCCTGGCCCACTCTTTGTCTACCGCTTCTTCCACGAGCTTCAGCTGTTCCTTATCCAGCCTCGAGACCGCTTCGGCGTAGATCAGGATGCTGCCGATGGCCTCCTGGGCCCTCCGCCGGATCAGCCGCCGGGCTTCCTCCATGAAACCGGCTTCGGTCCGCGTTCGGCGAAGCTCCGCGAGTTGCTGCTGAAGTGGATAAAGCACCTCTTCAACGCTCAGAGTGAAGTTATTGATTATCAGCAGGTCGCCCTGGATGGCCCCCGCCGTGGGCTGAATGAGAATCCTGGAAGCGGCTCGAGCCGTCGCCACCCCCTCGGCAGACAGAACCGCCGGTGTGCTGGTTGGGATCACTTGGCCAGCTTGAATCCGTGCCTCCCGCTCCGCAGCCAGTTCGGCCTCCGACTTGACCTGCGGGCGGCGTACGTCCGGCGGAGGCAAGCTACGCTGGCTCGGCAGCCAGCCCGAGCACCCACACATGCTCAAAGGCATCAACCAGCCAGCCAGCCAGACGCGTACCTGCATGATCGGCACAATATAACCCGTCCGCCGCAAGTGCACACCGGGCCGCTCGCAAACCTTATCGCCGATCAGGGCAACCGGCGCCCGCCTGCTCAGGCCCTTGACGCTGGTCGCCCAGCGTCCTAGCCTGTTTGTGTGGGGCTGCGGACCGGTCGGGTCCGCCACAGGGCCCGGATGGCGGAATTGGCAGACGCGCCAGGTTGAGGGCCTGGTGAGGGCAACCTCGTGCTGGTTCGAATCCAGTTCCGGGCATCAGGCTGCCAGGCGCCAGCGGCAACCAGCCGCACCTTGGCCACCCGACCGCTGCCCGCCAGGGCAGTGGTCGCAAGCGCTGCTAGCTCAACTGGATAGAGCGTCGGCCTACGGAGCCGAAGGTTGAGGGTTCGAATCCCCCGCGGCGCGTACTCCCAGAACCGGCAACTGCTCGGGGCCCGCGCTTTTTGCTTGCAGGCCGCCCCGCCCAGGTGGTAACGTAAGTATATGCGACTGTGAGTGATGCGAGCGTAGGGCGCAAAGAAGCTGCCCGCTAGCGTGCTGCCATCAGTCGGAGATGGCCCCGCTGCCCCAATTGCGGTTGCCACTCCAACCAGAGGAGGAGCTGAGGATGAAAACCCCCTACCCCATCAGTTGGTTGCTTCGGTCCGGCCTGGTAGCGATGCTGGCGATCCAGGTCACCTCGGCCTGGGCTGGAGCGGCAAACGTCCAAGTGCTGTCCAGCGGCCCGGACCAGGTGCTGCTCCACTACACCATCGGGGCCCCACGAATGGAACCCGTACAGCTCGACGGGCGACCTTACGTCAAACTCGCCCTGGACGGCGAGCCGGTGCGAATGATCGTCGGCGAGCCCGAACTGCCCCGCGTCTGCCGGAGTGTCATAATCCCGGATCTGGGCGCCCCAGCCGTCCGGGTTCTCCGTGCCAGTCATTATGACGTGGCTGAGGTGGACGTCGTGCCGTCCAAGGGCTTCATCCTGCGCAGCCAGGATCCCGATCAGGTACCCTACACTTTCGGCGCCGTCTATCAGCAAGACGCTTTCTTCCCCGCCGAAGTGGTTACGCTGAGCCAACCCTACATTCTGCGCGACTATCGCGGCGTGGTAGTCGAGGTCAACGCCTGCCAGTATAACCCGGTCAGGCATACCCTCCGGGTTTACACCGATCTGCTGGTCGAGGTGGTCGTTGGCCACACGGAGGGTGTCAATGAGCTGGACCGCACCACGCGCAGCGGCAAACTAGATCCTTCTTTCCACATAATCTACGGTCACCACTTCCTGAATTATCGGGCGGTCGCATCGCGGTACACCCCGCTCGATGAGATCGGCAACTTGTTGATTATCTGCCATGATCCGTGGATCGCCAACGTGCAGCCATTGGTCAGTCACAAGATCGCTCGCGGCATCAATACGACAATCGTTGGCGTTTCCACCATCGGCAACAACGCCACCGCCATCAAGAACTACATCCAGAATGTGTACAACAGCAGCGATCTGGCCTATGTGTTGCTAGTTGGCGATTCCGCGCAGGTTGCCACGCCCATCGCCTCCGGCGGCGCCGCCGATCCGACTTACGCCAAGCTGGCTGGCAGTGACGACTACCCGGACATCATCGTCGGACGCTTCTCCGCCGAGACCGCGGCTGACGTTGACACGCAGGTCCTTCGAACCATCGAGTACGAGAACCTGCCCGCCCCCTTGCAGGACTGGTTCTGGAAAGGGACCGGCATCGCTTCCTCCCAGGGAGCTGGCCAGGGCGACGAGGGCCAGGCCGACTACCAGCACATGGATGAAATCCGCCAGTGGCTGCTCGGCGCGGGCTATACCGAAGTGGACCAGATTTACGATACTAACGGTGGAACTGCGGCCATGGTTTCAGCCGCCCTGAACACCGGGCGCGGTGTAGTCAACTACTGCGGCCACGGCAGCACCACCTCCTGGAGCACGACCGGGTTCTCGAATTCCCACGTCAACGCGCTGGTCAACGACAACATGTTGCCGTTCATCGTCAGCGTGGCTTGCCTAAACGGGCAGTTCAACGGCTACACCTGTTTCGCCGAGGCCTGGCTGCGAGCCACTCACAACGGCGAGCCCACCGGCGCGATCGCCGTGTACATGTCATCCATCAGCCAATCCTGGGCGCCACCCATGGAGGCGCAGGACGAGTTCAACCTGCTCCTATGCGCGGGGACCTATAACAGTTATGGCGCATTATGCTTCGCCGGGTCATGTTCAATGATGGATGACTATGGCTCCGGTGGAGTGGACATGTTCAATACCTGGCACATCTTCGGAGACCCGTCGCTGTGCGTGCGCCTCACGTGTACCGATCAAGGTCGGGTTAGCCTCGACGCGGCAACCTACGCGTGCGAAGATGTGGTTACCATATCCGTGACCGACTGCGGCCTGAATCTCGACGACCAGGTGGTCGATACCGCCGCGGTCAGCATCACCTCCGATGCCGAGCCCACCGGAGAAACCGTAATCGTCACCGAGCTGGGGCCCGCGACCGGCCAATTCTCGGGTTCCATTCAGATCAGCGCGACCAATGCTCCCGGCGTTTTGCTGGTTGGGCCGGGTGACACGATCACGGTGACCTACGTTGACGCCGATGACGGGCAGGGGAATCAGAACGTGGTGGTGACCGCCACCGCGGGGGTGGATTGCACGCCGCCCAGCATCAGC
>CAYZXK010000232.1:0-8556 GCA_964482395.1 uncultured Planctomycetales bacterium
ATCTGCCCCCGGTCGGCTACGTCGAGCTCCTGGATCCCGAAAGCGGGCGGCCTCGGCGAACCGGGACCGCAGACCCGGCCAGCGAGTGTCGACCAGGAATTGCCGCCCGCTTTCGGGATCCAGGAGCTCGACGTAGCCGACCGGGGGCAGATAAGCTTCGCGGCGATCACTTATCAGCACCGGGATCAGATCATGCCGGTGATGAACGATCCGCAGGGCGTGGCCGAAGTCCGGAGCCTGGAAATCGCTGATCAGAAAGACCACTGCCCGTCGCCGGTGGACGCGACTGAGGTACTCCAAGACGGCGGCGATGTCGGTCTGCCGGCCGAGGGGCTGGTGGTACAGAAGTTCGCGCAAAATGCGCAGGGCGTGTCGCGTGCCCTTGCGGGCCGGCACGAACCGCTCGATCCGGTCGGTGAACAAGATGAGCCCGACCTTGTCGTTGTTCTGAATCGCCGAGAAGGCCAGCGTGGCCCCCAGCTCGGCCACCAGCTCGCTCTTGAACTGGGCGTGGCTGCCGAACTCCTGGGAGGGGCTGATGTCGGCCAGCAGAAAGACCGTCAGCTCCCGTTCCTCGCGATAATTCTTCACGAACGGCCGGCCGGCGCGGGCGGTGACGTTCCAGTCGATGGTCCGCACGTCGTCGCCCGGCTGGTACTCCCGGACTTCCTCGAACTCCATACCCCGGCCTTTGAAAGCCGAGTGGTACTGGCCGGCGAACAGGTCGTTGACCATGGCCGAGGTGACGATCTGAATCCGGCGGACTTTCTTGAGTATCTCAGCGGGTACCATGGGACGCAGGCGATCGGTCAGGTCCGGGCCGGCAGCCCACGGTTGAGGCTGCCGGAGCGGAATCCGCTCAGATCGACGGTCACATACCAGAAGCCCAGCTCCCGCAGCCGGGCCTCGACCACCCTCCGCAGTTCAGGCTCGACCAGCCGCGGAATCTGGTCCACCGGCACCTCGATCCGCGCCACAGTCTCGTGGTGCCGCACCCGGCACTCCCGGAAACCCAGCTCCTGAAGCAGGGTTTCGGCCTGATCGATCTGGCGGAGCTTGGCCGGCGTAATCGGCTGGCCATACGGAACCCGGGAAGCCAGGCAGGGTGAAGCCGGCTTGTCATGAATCGGCAGGCCCAGCTCAGCCGCCAGTTTCCGAACCTCGGCCTTGCCGATGCCCGCCTCGGCTAGCGGCGAGTAGACCTGCTGCTGCTCTGCGGCCCGCAAGCCGGGCCGGAAGTCCTCCAGGTCGTCCGCGTTGGTGCCGCTGAGCACGGCCCGGTAGCCCCGACCGGCGGCCAGGGGGGCCAGTTTGGAATAGAGTTCGGTCTTGCAGAAGTAGCAGCGGTCGGTGGGGTTGGCCAGATAGGAAGGATTGCTGAACTCATCGGTGTCGATGAACTCGTGCCGGGCGCCCAATGCTTCGGCCAGCGCTCCAACGCCGTCCAGCTCGGCCTGCGGCAGGCTGGGGCTGCGCCCGGTCACTGCCAGCACCCCGTCGCGTCCCAGCGTCTGCACCGCCAGTTTGAGCAGCAGGGCGCTGTCCACGCCGCCCGAAAAGGCCACCACGACCGAGCCCAGCTCACTCAGTCGCCGCTGGACCGCGGCGAGCTTCGATGCCAGTCCGGTGTCCATGCCTTGGTCCGGTTTCCCTGGTGCCACGGCATATTCTAGTCGCTGATCGCTCGAGCGATGTTTAATCCCGCCTGGCTGCCGCCAGCAAGTCCTCGCCGGCCGGTGCTCTCCGCCGGCGAACCCGTCGAACCAACGCGGCGATCGGGCCGCTAATCATGTAAGCCGACGCCAGCACCACCAGCAACAGCTCGAAAGACTTCCAGCCCAGCCCGAGGATCAGGATCAGCCAGATCAAATGAGTGGGAGGGTGTTTTCGCCGCACGTAGACATTGAACACGTGCAGGTAGTCGAACCGGCTAATCATGAGCAGGCCGGCGATGAACACGGTGGCCGCCGAGGACCAGCGCAGGGCCGCCGCCCAGTTGATCCCCCACAGGCCGTAGCCGATGTGACGCAGGTGTTCGTGCAAAGCCAGCAAGGCTACCACCACCGCCGCCGCCCCCGGGCTGGGAAGCCCGCTGAAGGCCCAGTGCCCCTCCTCGCTCTTGACGTTCTCGGCATTGAAGCGAGCCAGGCGGATGGCGGCACAACTGACGTAAACCAGGCCGCAGAGCATCCCCACCCGGAATTGCAGGCGCGAAGCGTCAGGTTCTTCGGCCACGGCTCCGGGGGCTGGCCGCAACAGGAGGGTCACGAACAACGCCACTGGCGCCACCCCGAAGCTGACAATATCGGAAAGCGAGTCCAGTTGGGCACCGAACTCGCTGGTCCGGCGGGTCAGACGCGCCAGCCGACCATCCAGAGCGTCAAAGACCATCGCCAGCACGACCAGATAAGCGCCGGCGGCGATGTGGGTCGGGAAGAGCTGCTCAAGGCGAGGATGAAAGAACCGCGGCTGGATCGCGAAAAACTGCGCATACTCGGCCCGCACCGACAGCAGGCAGCAGAAGATGGCCAGAAACCCGCAGATCAGGTTGCCCAGAGTGGCGGCCGCCGGCAGCAGACTGACCCCGATCAACCGTCGCCGCGGCGACTGGGTTTCCAGCTCCAGATGCTCTTGATGATCCACTATCATCCGGCGCTGACATCCCCCAGACGAGCCAGCACCGTCAGGCCCGCCTGAACGCGACGCCCGACGGTCACCCGCAGCTCCCACCGCGGGTCCTCGGGCAGGCACAATTCCGTCCTCGAACCGAGCTTAATCATACCGAAGCGTTGTCCGGCCGCCAGTTGGTCCCCGGCCCGCACCGCACAGACGATCCGCCGGGCCAGCACGCCGGCAATTTGCCGAACCAGCACCGGTCCAGGCAGCGGGGGGGCCGGCTCGATCAGCAGGGTATTGCTTTCGTTGCTCAGGTCCGCCTCCGCACGCAAGGCGTTGATAAACCGGCCGGGCCGATAATTCACCTCTTTAACTCGGCCCGCGCACGGGCTGCGGTTGATATGGACATCGAAAATACTCAGGAAGATCATGATTCTCAGGATCCGACGACCGTCGGGGCCCACCACCCCCCGGGCCACCTCGACCACCTTGCCGTCCGCCGGCGCCAGGATCAGGTCATCGGCCTGCGGCGGCCGGCGGGGCGGGTCGCGGTAGAAGCTTGACAGCCCCAAGGCCAGAATCGCCGGAACCAGCGCCCAATATCCGAAGAAGCACGCTACGGCAACCGTCAGCGCCGCTCCGATGATCGCGATGCAGAGGACTTCCAAGCGGGCGTAGCCGGACATAGGCTGGCAGACTCGAAGTTGCCCGAGCCGAGCCGGACCATAAGACCTGCGGGTCCTGACCAACCCGGGCTGCGGGCATTTTCACCGTTAGCCGGAGGGCTGGGAAGTCGCCATCCGCGGTATACTGCGCCCGGCGGGTTGCCGGCGGCCAGGCCAGCCCAGGCCAAGCGGAAGCCGAGCCCGACCTCCGATCGAGCGGTCACCATGCCGGGTAGCGACCAGGGCCTCGACCTTGTAAGCCAACGCGTGGAGCGTGTAGCGCTGATCGGTTCCCCGGACAAGCCCGGGGCCGCTGAGACCCTGCGGCGCACCCGGGAATGGGTGGCCCGGCATGCTCAGGTAGTCTTCAGCGAGCTGACCTATGAAAGCCACAAGGCACTGGACAGCGGGCCACATCTGCTCATGGTTCTCGGCGGGGACGGCACCTTGATCGCAGCCGTGCACGATCTCCGGCAGCATCAACTGCCCATCGTGGGAGTCAACCTGGGGAAGCTCGGGTACCTGGCTGATTTCACCATCGAGGATCTGGAACGCGAGGGGGATTTCCTGTTTTCCGGGCACCTGCCGGTCACCCGACGGGTGATGATGGACGTTCGGCTGGAGCCGATGGAGGGCGGCGGCTTCCACTCCCCGGCGGTCAACGACTGCGTGGTCCTGGCCGGTCCGGCTTTCCATATGATCGAGATGGTCGTGCAGGTCGATGGAGACGAGGTAGCCAACGTGCGCGGCGACGGGCTGATCGTGGCCACCGCATCCGGGTCAACCGCTCACAACCTGGCCGCCGGTGGGCCGATCCTGGAGCCCACCGGGCAAGCCTTTATTCTCACGCCGATCTGCCCGCAGGCTCTGACCTACCGCCCGGTGGTAATGGACTCCCGGCGGAAAATCGGCATCCGCCTGACCCAAGCCAACCCGGGCACCGTGGCAGCTATCGACGGCCGGGTACTGCGCCCTCTCCGGGTCGGCGATCGGATTCTCATCGGCAGATACACCGCAGACTTCCTGCTAGTCCGCAATCCGCAACGATCCGAGTGGCATGCCCTTCGCCGCAAGCTCCGCTGGGGCGAAGGCCCCAACATGCACACTTAGCGGTCCGTCACCCGAAAGGGACCGTAACGGCAGGGGATGCACACGGGGCCTATGGGGCGGTTCCTGGTAGGCATCACACCTCCGGGCGGGCGGCTCGGCTCCGAGCCGCATACACTATTGGAGCCCGCTGCGCAGGGGCGGCGAGCCAGGCGGCCAGGCTGGAGCCGGGCGTTGGCGAACGAAATGGAGACAATCCGACTGCGACTGGACCTGCGAGGGCAGGTTCAAGGGGTGGGGTTTCGACCCTATGTTTACCGGCTGGCCACCGCCCACCAATTGGCCGGATACGTGGCCAACAACAGCAACGGCGCGGTGATCGAAGTAGAGGGGCCGGCCACCAGGGTGGAATCGCTGGAACGCGAGCTGATCGCCCGGTTGCCTCCGCTGGCCCACGTCACCAAGCTGCTGCGGACCCGGGTGCCGCCGCTGGGTGAAAGCGGTTTTCGCATCCGGCCATCCCAGGCCGATCCCGCCCACCGACCGGAGGTCACGCCCGATGCGGCCACCTGTGCCGACTGCCTGCGCGAGCTGCTGGACCCAGCCGACCGACGTTATCGCTACCCCTTCATCAACTGCACCAACTGCGGCCCGCGATATTCGATCATCCGCAACGTCCCATATGATCGGCCGCAGACCACCATGGCAGCTTTCATAATGTGCCCGCCCTGTGCCCGCGAATATTCCGATCCGGCCGATCGGCGTTTCCACGCCCAGCCTAACGCCTGCCCCGATTGCGGCCCGCGGCTGTGGCTGGCGACCACTGCGGGCCATGAGGCACGAATAGACCGAACCGCGGAGGCCGGAAGGCAGTTGGCCGAGGTATCGGGAGCGGATCCCATTCGAGAGGCGGCCCGTCTGCTGCAAGAGGGCCGAATCCTGGCCGTCAAAGGCATCGGCGGATATCACCTGGCCTGTCGGGCCGACCGGGAAGACGTGGTTCGCCGGCTCAGGCAGCGAAAGCTCCGGGACGGCAAGCCGCTTGCACTGATGGTGGCTGACTTGCAGGCTGCCCGTCGCATCTGTCGGTTGACGGCTGCCGACGAGGAAACGCTGACCTCTTCGGCGGCCCCGATCCTGCTGGCCCCCAAAGCCCCTCAGCACGGTCTGGCCGCCAGCGTCGCGCCCGGCTGTCGCGATTTCGGGATCATGCTGCCTTACGCCCCCCTGCATCACCTGCTGTTTGCGGAGGGACTGGGGCCCCTGGTCATGACCTCCGCCAACTTGGCCGGGCAGCCTCTGACCTACCGCGACCGGGACGCCCTGGAGGAACTGGCTGACGTGGCGGACGCTTTCCTGGTTCATGACCGCGAGATATTCCGGCCGGTTGACGATTCGGTGGTCTTCACCTTCCGTCAGGAGGCGGTACCAGTCCGTCGGGCCCGGGGCTATGCTCCCCGGCCGATACGCCTGGCCGGGTTTTCCCAGACCGCCGAAGCGGACCGGCCCGATAAGATGCGTGGCGGGGCGATGTGCGGTCCTGATCCCGCGCGGCGGATTCTGGCGGTAGGTGGCGAGCTGAAGAATACGGTTTGCCTGCTAGCGGACGGCGAAGCGGTGGTCAGCGAGCACCTGGGCGACCTGACTCGGCCGGAGGCTTTCCGCCACTTTGTACAGGCCATTGATCGACTCAAGCAGTTGTGCGGCTTCGAGCCGCAGATCGTAGCCTGCGATTTGCATCCGCGTTACTTGTCCACGGAGTACGCGCGCCGGCTGGGACTGCCGGTGGTCGGGGTCCAGCACCATCACGCACATATCGCCAGCCTGATGGCTGAATGGGGCCAGCCGGGACCGATTATCGGTCTGGCCTGCGATGGCACCGGCTTGGGCACCGACCAGGCAATCTGGGGCTGTGAGCTGCTGCTGTGCGAGCTGGGGCGGTTCGACCGGCTTGGGCACCTGGAGTACTTTCCCCTGGTCGGCGGAGATCTGGCCGCCTTGGAGACTTGGCGGCCCGCGGCGGCCCTGCTGCGACAGACCTTCGGCGATCAGTGGCCCGAGCTGCTGGGGCGTTGCATGCAGTTGCAGGCCGGCCAGGAACCACCCGACCCGACTCCCGAGCAGCTTCGACTCTTCGAACACCAGGCGGCCGGCCAAATCAACGCCCCGCCAACCTCCAGCCTGGGCCGCGTCTTCGACGCGGTGAGCTTCCTGCTCGGCCTGTGCAGCCGGAATCGCCACGAAGCCGAAGCCGCCATGGCTGTGGAGGGGGCCGCCGAGTCGGGCCCGGCCGCGGTTGAGCCGTTGGCTTTCGAGGTCGTGAAGGACGACGGTACCCTGCGGATTCGTTTGCAGCCGGGCATCCGCGAGTTGGTGGAAGAACGGCTGGCCGGCCAGACAGTGGAAACCCTCGCAGCTCGTTTTCATCAGACGGTTGTCCAGGCCCTGTTCGAGGCCGCCCGTGCGGCATGTCGAAGCCACGGGCTTAATCGAGTCGGACTGTCGGGCGGGTGCTTTGCCAACCGTCGCCTGCTGAGCGGTCTGGTCGAAATGCTGGAGGCGGACGGCCGAGAGGTCCTGTACCATCGGCAGGTGCCCTGCGGGGACGGGGGTTTGTCCCTCGGGCAAGCGGTGGTCGCCGCCTGCCGATCGCCGCAGTCAGCCGCTACTGGCCCGGGTTAGTGCCGCTGAGGGCACCAATCGCGACCTGTCGGACCGGAGCCGTGACAGTCGCGAGATGGTCTGCCGCGCAAACGACGACCGGCCCCGTTGGAAGTGTGGGGACGTACCGGGCGTCGGGCGATGGACCAGTCACTGGCACTGAGGGCTCTGACGGGCTGAGCTTGCGGTGCGGCGCTAGCCCCGCGTAAGGGGCGTGGTGGTGGGGAGATTTGCCGGTTGTGCGGCGAGCTGTTAGTTTGGATGGGGAGCGGAGTTGGATTTGACGACGTTCAGCAGCGGTTCGCCCAATCCTGACAACCGGCACGATTCGGTCGACAGTTCACCGACCGCAATCGGCAAGCCCTACGCGCTGCTGGTGCTGCTTCAAGTACACTGGTTCATTCGGCTGCGATGGGTGTTTGCGGCAGTGGCTCTAGGCGTCCTGGCCACCGAGCATTTTCTAGCCCCCACCAGCCGGCGTCCGTGGCCACTGCTGGTGGTGATTCTGGCCGTGGCGGCCGTAAACGTGGCCTGGACGGCCATCTCTCGGATTCTGCGGCCCAAGCTGGAGAACCCGGGTTCCCGCCAGACCGCCGTCATTCGCAGCGGACAACTGTTTGTTGGTGCCCAGATCGCCATCGACCTGCTGCTGCTGACCTGGATTCTCGGCCTTACCGGCGGAGTGGAGAATCCGATGTCGCTGTTTTACCTCTTCCACATGGCCATAAGCGGGTTGCTGCTGCGGGCCTGGCAGGCTGCCCTGGAGGGCCTGTGGGCGGTACTGCTCTACGCCTTGATGTGCTTGGGGCAGCAGCAGGGCTGGATACCTTACTATCCTTTCCTCCCGCACCTGCCGCCCACCGGGCTGTATACCGTGCCCCATTACGTGGCGATCGTGGTGGTCGTGAATGCTCTGGCGGTCTTCGGCACCCTGTACTTCACCGACCGGATCGGCAAAGTACTGAATCAACGGGAGGAGATGCTGATTCAGATCAACGCGGCCCTAGAGCAGTCCCAGCGAGCCATTCAGGACTTGCAGCATCGGCGCTCCCGCTTCATGCAGACCGCGGCTCACCAGCTCAAGAGCCCGCTGGCGATGGTGCAGACCTTCGCGAACCTGATCCGCGACGGTATCGTCCTGGACCCGGAGGACATTCAGACCACCTGTCAGAAAATCGTTCGCCGGTGCCAGGACGGGATCAACCAGGTCACCGAATTGCTGGCCCTGGCGCGGGTTCAGGACGCCGATCCGCGCCGGCACCGTGAATCGCTTTGCGATGTTGGCAAGGTGGTCTCCGATCTGTGCGGCCGGCATGCTTCGGTGGCCGCAGGCAAGCAGATCAAGATGAGCTGGCAGATCCCCTCGGACGGCAACCTGGTGGCCCACGTCCACGAGGCGGATCTGGCGGACTGCGTCGGCAACCTGATTGATAACGCGATAAAGTACACCCCGAGCGGGGGTTGCGTGGAGATCGAGGTGGTCGACGGGGCGCGGGCGGCCGGCCGGGATGACCTGCCGCGTCCCCCCTCGGGGCTGGTCGCGCAGCGCCGGCCGGAGGAGTTCGTC